>JADIMV010000144.1 GCA_017694515.1 Candidatus Aphodosoma intestinipullorum | reverse complement strand
CGCTCCAGTTCCTCAGAACCTCCGCTCTATCTCCTTGTCCGTCAGTACGGATACTATCACCTTGCCGTCCGGCGTAAGGTTAGGGTTTGTCGAGGCGAACAGCCGCCCCACAAGAGCCGTCCTCTCATCGGGTGCAAGGTCAGCCTTCATCCGTGCCGATGAAGCCGACCGCGAGAGCGATTCTGCCATCAGCTCCCGCAATTCCGCCTTCACGTCGCCCCCACGCTCTTTCACACAGAGCAGCATATCCTCCAACACCTTTATAATGTCCGTACTCTCCGTCAGCTGTGCCGGCACTGCGTCGATGGAATACATCCGCTTGCCGAAAGGCGACAGTTCGAACCCTATCGCTTTCAGGTCAGGCTCTATCTCCGTGAACAGGCAGAAATCGTCGGCCGACAGCTCCAGTACCTCCGGGAACAGCAGCTTCTGCGCCACACCCGAGTGCGCCCCGAACTGCGCCATCATGTCGTCGTACATCACCCTCTGCATGGCTCTCTGTATATCTATAAACGCCAGCCCTGACTTCATCGCCGCACAGAGGAAACGCCCCTTATACACGAACATATCGCCGTGCGCCTCTTCGGTCTCCTCGCCGAACAGTCGTCCTTGGCGTCCCTCTCCGTCGCTCATCTCCATGATGGAGAACGGCATATCTTCCTCACTCGCGCTGCCGCAATGCTCCTCCCCACGAAGACTCTCCTTCTCCATCCCGGCGAACATCTCCCGCCAGTGCCTCACTTGGGTGCGTGCCGCGTCCGCCTCGCGAAACGGATTATACGCCGGGTTATACTCCACTCTCGGCTGCGGCGGGACATAGCCTGCCGTGCTGTGCGCGACGGGTATCTCTATCTGCCCCTCGGCATTGAAGTCTATCGACGGCGCGACATTGAACTTGCCCAACGCCTCCTTGACGGCCACTGAGAGTATGCTCCATATCTCCTTCTCGTTCTCAAACTTTATCTCGGTCTTCGTGGGATGGATGTTCACGTCTATCGTGGCCGGATCCACTTCGAGTGAGAGGAAAAACATCGGCGTGACATCGGCCGGCAGCATACGGTCGTATGCCTGAAGCACTGCACGGCGGAAATACGGATGGCACATATACCGCCCGTTGGTAAAGAAGAACTGCGGTGCGCTCTTCGTCGCCGCCTCCGGGACACCCACAAAACCGTTTATCTTCACAAGGACGGTGTCCGCCTCCACCTGAAGCAGATGCTGTGCCACGTTCCGGCTCTTCTTTCCTATGACAGAGACTATGCGCTGTTTCAGCGAGCCCGGCACAGCGTCATACACCGTATCATCGCCGTTATACAATGTGAATGCCACATCGGGATGGGCAAGCATGACCCTCTGCATCTCCTGTATGATGTTCCTCATCTCCGTCTCGTCCGACTTAAGGAATTTTCTCCGCGCCGGGACATTGAAAAAGAGGTTCTTGACCGTGAACGATGTTCCGGCAGCACACTGCACTGGTTCTTGCCGCTCCACT
Source organism: Candidatus Aphodosoma intestinipullorum (assembly GCA_017694515.1). Taxonomy (GTDB): domain Bacteria; phylum Bacteroidota; class Bacteroidia; order Bacteroidales; family Paludibacteraceae; genus Aphodosoma; species Aphodosoma intestinipullorum. Next base: position 4,575 of record JADIMV010000144.1, on the reverse strand, counting down.
TTCGATGCGGCTATCTCTATCTCTGTCCCCACATCGTCCGTCTCTCTCCTCGTCCGTACTTCCACCTGTGCCACGGCGGCTATCGAAGCAAGAGCCTCGCCCCTGAAGCCCATGGTATGCAGTGCGAAAAGATCCTTGGCCTCGCGTATCTTCGATGTGGCGTGCCGCTCGAATGCCATGCGCGCGTCACTTCCCGACATACCTTTGCCGTTGTCAATCACTTGGATTGACGTGCGCCCCGCACCCTTGATGATGACGCTCACGTGTGTCGCGCCCGCGTCTATCGAGTTCTCCACAAGCTCCTTGACCACCGAGGCCGGACGCTGTATCACCTCGCCCGCCGCTATCTGGTTTGCCACCGCATCGGGCAGCAGATGGATTATATCGCTCATATCTCTGTTCTGGAAATAAATGACAAGATACGGAAAACCCCGTCGCAGCAGCCCCTCGCAGGCTGTGCGTCCTCGGCTCTCCGCACCGTTCACCTAAAAAACTACCCCTTATAGAGAAAGGAAATCGCCGCTTGTTGTATACAGTATATATGCGACCACCAGCAGTGCCGCTATGATGAGCAGCAGGCGCAGGTTGGAATTCCTCCTCTCACGGCTCGTGTCCGACGGCACTTTCGCATCCCCGCTCTCCCTCAACTTTCTGAACGAACCGCGCTTGATGCTCGTGTGGAACTTCCCGTCCTCCGGCGGCAACCCGAGTTCTTTTCTCACCCGCTCCTCGCGCTCCTTGCGCTCGTCCTCCTCCGGATCCCAGTATATCGGCTTATGGACATAGCGGCGCGGCTTCGGTGTCCTGAAAAAGAATATCTTCATAGCCAAACTTTGAGCTAAATGTATTTATCCCCATACCTCTCTCCCGCGTCCTTGACAAACTGACGTATCTTCGCCTCGTCGTCTTTCTTGCAGATGAGCAGCACATCGCCTTCCTCTGCCACCAGATAACCCTCCAGCCCGTCAATCACCGCGAATTTCCCCTTTGGCAACGCAATGATGTTGTTCTGGCAACCATAGAGTCCCGCATTGCACTTCAGCACGGCGTTACCATCCCAGTCCTTTGCCGACAGGTCATAGAGCGAACTCCATGTGCCGAGGTCGCTCCATCCGAAATCGGACATCATAACATAGACGTTCGATGCTTTCTCCATGATGCCGTAATCTATCGAGATATTGGGACACAGCGGGTATATTCTGTCTATGAATGCCTGCTCTCTCTCCGTATTATAATATTCGCGTCCCGCCTCGAACTTCTCTGCCACGTCTGGCAGCAGGCTCTCGAACGCCTTGACCACCACATCGGCTCTCCACAGGAACATACCCGAGTTCCAGTAAAACTCACCGCTCTCGTAGAAGATTTTCGCCATTTCGGCATTCGGTTTCTCAGTGAATGTCTTAACCTTGCGCAGCTCGCCCCCGCCCGTACCTATCTGTATGTACCCGTACCCTGTCTCAGGGCGTGTAGGTTTCATGCCGAGTGTCAGTATGGAGTCATTGAGGCTCACGAAGCGAAGCCCTTCTTTCACAACCCTCACATACTCCGTCTCGTTAGTTATCAGATGGTCTGACGGTACTACTATGATATTTGCCTCCGCATTAGTCTCCCTTATCTTGTATGTGGCATATGCTATGCAGGGCGCGGTGTTCCGCCTCATCGGCTCAAGCAGCACTTGGTTGTCCGACAGCTCCGGCAGCTGCCCCTTGACCGTATCCTTGTATGCGGCGTTCGTCACGACATACACATTCTCCACAGGAACAACATCCCTGAAACGCTCGAACGTCATCCGCAGCAGCGACTTCCCCGTACCGAAAAAATCGAGGAACTGCTTGGGTCTGTTGTTCGTGCTGAAAGGCCAGAAACGGCTGCCCACGCCGCCCGCCATTATCACACAATAGTTATTCTTCATAACAAGTATCTGATTTTCATTGTGGTCATTCATGATTGAGTGCCCATGCTAAGGTAGTACTTTTATTCTTTATGCACAAGTATGCACAGCCGGAAATCATATATGTTTTTACGAGAAGCGGCAAGACCTGCCGAAAGCCAACACCCGTATTTCTTGTCCTCACGTATCCCTTCTTTCTATTGTAACAATAAGTTAAAAACACGTACTCTCCAGCCATCTTCTCCTTACCCTCTCCTTGGGAAACACGTACTCTCGCCTTACCTGCAAGCCATCTACAGACCATGAAACACGTAGGTTCGAGCCACCCGCACCATATCCGCGCTCCCTCTTCACATCTCCTCTATCTCGTCAAACAGGCTCCACCAGTTCACCTTCCCGTCTATCTCCTCTCTCTCAAACTCCTTCCTCATCCCTTTCGGCACTTCCAGTACACACCCGCTCACCCTATCCGGATTCCCATCAGGGTAAGAATATCTATATGTCCGCGTCTCCGGCACAATGCCGCCCGTGCACCTTATCCTGCTGAACTGCCGTACCGCCTGCTTGAACAGCTCCGTGCTTACCTCCACACTGTCCGCCGCAGGCAGCTCCCACGTCCCGGTCTTCCCCTCCGGAATGACATCCGCTATAAGCTTCCCTCCATTTCTCCTGTACAGCACCCCGTCATGCGTCACATACTCCCGCACAGGTTCCCTATACACTTCTACTTCAATGTAATCCCTTCCACGATATATCGTATTCGCACTCGGCCCTAAATACACCCTGTCATTCATCTTATCCACCTTCCGACCACACTCCCCGTCCGCCATCTCTATACTTACAAGACTGTCGCACCCCGCAAACGCCCTATTATATACATACATCATGCACGGCGGCAGCACCACCCCCTTCAGCCCCGACCTGGCAAACGCACTTTCCTTAATGCTCAGAAGTCCATCCGGCAGCTCTACCCCCGTCAGACTCACGCACCCACGGAACGCACAGTACCCTATACTCTTCACCCTCCCGCTCAGCCTCACCTTCTCCAACGCCTTACAGTTGTCGAACATCCAGTCGCCCACCACCTCGCAGTCCACTTCGGCCTCCCTTAGACTTTCGCACCGTTCAAACACGCTGGCACCACCTGTTATATCCCCGCTCAGTCGCACCCGTTCAATACCTTTACATCTGGCAAACACTTCGCTGCCGATATACATATTTCCCCGTATGCTCACCTCCCGCAGCCCGTCGCACCCGGCGAACGCCTTCTTTCCTATTCTCTGCACACCTTCCGGTATCTCTATGCCCGTCAGCCTGTCGTTATCCTCAAACGCGCTGTTGCCTATCCTCCTCACCCACTCCGGCAGCCTCACCTCGCCCCCTCGCGTGTACATTATCAGCGTGCTGTCCCTCATGTCGTATAGCGCCCCGCCGCTCCACACCATGCCGTCGCCTGTCACCATCTCCTCCAGCCCCGTCATGCCTACAAAAGCCGCCCCGTCCATCTTCACATCTCCTTTCGGCAGCACCATCCTCCTCACTCCGCTGCATCCCCTGAACGCGTCATACCCTATCCTCTCCACGCTCTGCGGCACCACTATCTCCCTCAGGCTCTCACAGCCCATGAAGGCTTCTTGGTCAATTTCCTCTATGCCCTCCTCCATCTCCACGCTCCGCAGCGACCTGCACCCGCCAAATGCTCCCATAGGCACTATGGGCAGGATCTTCGTCCCCCAATAGGCGATGTTATCCATATCTCCCGGCAACACCACCTCGCTCCTCCAGTTCTCGCATCCGTTAAACGCATATTCGCCTATATGCCTCACGCCCCTCGGCACATTCATCTCCTCTATCGCCGCACAGCCGCTGAATGCTGACCGGCCTATGCTTTCAACGCCATCCCCCATCACCACCCACTTCAGCCCCTTGCAGCCGCTGAACGCCGCATCCCCTATCTCCCTCACGCCCGGCATCTCCACCTCCGTAATCCTCCCGCACCTGTAGAACGCATAATCGCCCACTCGCCTCACCCACTCCGGCAGCACCACCTTTCCTCTCTTCATAGTGTCGCAGTCCACCACCGCGCTCTCCCTCATGTCGTACACCATTCCGCCCCTCTCCCTGTACCGCCTGTTCCCCTTTGCCACTACTATCTCCACCCTGCGCTCACGCTTCTTTATCTCGCTGAAGTCAATATCCTCCACGCTCGCCGGCACATATATCTCCGTAACACCCGTTCCATCCAGCACCTTCTCAAGGTCTATGCTCTTCATCCCCTCGCCTATCTCCACGCGCCTCATGGCCCGGCAGCCGAAAAAGGGATCATATCCTATATTCCGCACGCTCCCCGGCAGCCGAACGCTCTCGATGCTGTCACAGTCCGAAAACGCACTGCCGCCTATCTGCTCAAGCCCCTCAGGCAACTTCACACTCTCCACACCCTTACACCCGGCAAATGCCCGGTATCCTATTTGCTTCAGCCCCTCCGGCAGCACCAGCTCACCCTTCAGCCCGCAGCCCGCAAAAGCATATTCACCTATGCGCCCCAGCCCCTTCGGCAGCCGCACGCTCTCCACTGTCCCGACATCTTCAAATAACCCATCAGCCACATCCGTCACCCCCTCCTCTATCACCACATGGCGCACTCCCGCAGCCTTGCAGGGTTTACGCATATCCGACGCACT
>JADIMV010000023.1 GCA_017694515.1 Candidatus Aphodosoma intestinipullorum | reverse complement strand
GTGAAGGCTGTGTGCGGATATCTCGGCGCACGGGTGTCGAAAAGGGAGGAGACATCGCTGGAGAACTTTTATATCAACCGTTTCGGCAAGCCTCTGTATCAGATGTTTTTCGAGGATTATACGGAGAAGGTGTGGGGCGTGCATCCGAGCAAGCTTGGCGCTGACTGGGGGTCGCAGAGGGTTAAAGGGCTGTCGATAATGTCAATAATCAAGGACGCGATTGTGCGCCCGTTCCGCAGCCGTGGAATAGACCAGAAGAAGGTGGAGACTTCGCTGATTGAGGAGTTTATTTATCCGAAATACGGGCCGGGGCAGCTGTGGGAGACTGTGGCGGAGGATGTGCGTTCGCGTGGCGGCGAAATCAGGATGGAGAGCGAGGTGACGGGCATTAACATCGAGAACGGGCGAGTGGTGTCGGTCGATGTCACTACGGGCGGGGAGGTGAGAAACGAGCCGTGCGACTACCTGTTGTCGAGTATGCCGATAAAGGATCTTGTGGCCGCACTGCGGGGCATAGATGTGCCGGAGAATGTGCGGAAGGTGGCGAGTGAGCTGCCGTACCGTGATTTCATAACGGTAGGATTGTTGGTCAAAGGGTTGAAAATCAAGAACTCGACAAAGATAAAGACATATAAGGGACGGATACCCGACACATGGATTTATGTGCAGGAGAGGAATGTGAAGGTGGGCCGTCTGCAAATATTCAACAACTGGTCGCCGTATATGGTGGCTGACTATGAGAACACTATGTTCATCGGCATGGAGTATTTCTGCAACGAGGGCGACACGCTGTGGAACATGGGTAAGGAGGAGTTCATCCGTATGGCCATCGGCGAACTTGAGTCCATCGGTATTGTCGATGCCGCTGATGTTCTGGACAGTACGCAAATCAAGATAAAGAAGGCATATCCGTCATATCACGGTACGTATTATCAGCTCGATGAAGTGCGCCGTTTCCTTGACGGCATACCCAACCTGTTCTGCATCGGACGCAACGGCCAGCACCGCTATAACAACATGGACCACTCGATGCTGACGGCTATGGAGGCTGTCGCAAACATCGGCAGCGGGCGTGAAGACAAGGAGAACATCTGGAGCGTGAATACGGAGGAGGAGTACCATGAGACGAAGCGAAGCAACTGACAGTAAGGATAATGCGCCGCAGAAAGGGTATGCGCGCTACATTTTCCCTGCGATAATAACGGTCGTGTGGGCTGTGCTGTTCGGCTACACGTTCAATGAGAAACTGGATTTGAACGGCGACAACTGCAATTACTATATATACGCCACATCGATGGCCACAGGTCACGGCTATGCGGATATATCGTTGCCAGTCATAAGTCCTACAAATGCGTTCCCGCCGGGTTATCCGCTGCTGATGACACCGCTCAGGCTGCTGACAGACAGCATCGTGGCACAGAAGATATTGAACGGGCTGTTCCTCCTTGCGGGAGTATTGCTGCTTTATTTCGCTATGATGAGGGCGGGGCTGAGGCGCGATGTGAGTTTCGTGGCGGCGGTGGCAACGCTGTTCTGCAGCCGGGTGCTGCATTTCGCGACGATGATGATGTCAGAGATGTCGTTTTTTTGCAGCAGTGCGCTGGTGCTGTATGCTTTAGTGGCGATGGAGAAGTCCGCCCGTCCGTTTTATAGGGACAAGTGGTTTTATGTCATGGTCGCGGCTCTCGCGCTCAACTATCATATACGCACGCAAGGCATAGCTCTGGCTGTGGGGGTGCTGCTCTATTTTGTGTTCACACTACGATGGAAAGAGCTGGTTGCCACAGCGGGCGGGTTTGCCGTGTGCTGTCTGCCATGGATGTTGCGTAACCGCGCATTGGGCTTCACAAACCGCTATGCGGACTCAATCATGCAGGTGAACACATGGAGGCCGGAGGAGGGTACGCTGGATGCGGGCGGTGTGGTTGAGAGGTTTTTCGACACGTTACAGATGCTGCTGTTCAAGGCATTCCCCAATTCTGTCACCCCGTTTTTTTCTGTGGATTATCAGGCGGCCACGCCGTGGTATCTGTATGTGGCGGGCGTGGCCATGGTTGCGGTGACGGCGTTCGGTTTCTGGCAGATGGGGAGAGTGAGGTGGATGTTGCTCGGCTATATGGCCGCGACACTCGGCGTGATTTCGCTTTTCGCGTCGCCAAGTGAGAACCGCTATCTGACGGGAGTGTTGCCTATATTGACCATAGGACTGTATGCAGGTCTGTGGCGTGCGCTCGACTGGTTGTTACATAGACTGAATATCATAAAAAACGTTGCCCCCCCCTATTTGCTGTTAATTCTACTGGTTACCTCGTTCAGCGGGATAAAGATGGAGCATGATTTGAGCAATATGCCTTACCATCCTGCGTATGCCAATTTCTTCTCGATAGGGGAGCAGCTGAAAGCGCACGTTCCTCCCACTACGGTGGTGTGCAGCCGTAAGCCGACGATGCTGTATATGTATGGCAAGACGGCGAACGTGATTTATAAGTTTACGAAGGATGACGGGGAACTTATCTCAGACCTTGTAGAAAAGAGGGTTGACTATGTGGTGCTTGAGCAACTGGGTTACAGCTCCACGTACCTGTACCTCTATCCCGCCATACAGAAGAATCCGGAGCTGTTCCGCCAGGCTATGCACTGTACGAATCCGGACACATATCTGCTGAAATTCGACAGGGAGGCTGCCGCTAAGAAATTCGGATTACGATAAGCGGGCTTCCATCCCTGTAGTTTATAATCTAACGCCCTGCTGCAATATGAGTCTGCGGCAGGGCGTTTTCTGTGTGAATATCGAGTTCAATTACGCTGGTCTGACAGAAACCTACGGCTCGCCACGGGTGGGTACGGAGTTTGTGGAGTGTTTATAATAGTGAGCGCGGCGATGGGGTTTACGATTTGCGCATTTTAGCACGACTTTGGTACAAGAATGCCAAATCGCTAAGGAGAAGATAGGGAAGGGATAGCTGGGAGGTAGCTGAGGGATAAGGAGGTGCCTTGTATTACAAGAGGTTACAGGCAGGATGCGGACACAATATGAATGGTTGCCCCAAAGAGGATGGTGCGTTAGACACCGCGAAGGTGTGTGTAAGGAATGTGCCGGGATGCGGGGGTGGGGTAACTCAAAACAGCCATTAGAACGGTTTGGGTTTACGATGAGCCGGTCATGCGTCCGCAGCCGGGGAGGGCATGAAAAAGCACGGACACCCATTTGTTGTGAGTGTCCGCGCTGAGGTATTTATCCGCCGTGGTGGAGTGCTGCCGTCAAGCGGCGCACGTTTATTTTGCAGCCTCTTTCTGCACCTCTTCGAGGAGATGCTTCACGGCCGCCTCAATCTGGAGGTCACGCCCCTCTTCCATGCTGTCGGGGGTGTTGTTGACCATGATGTCTGGATTGAGCTGCTTGTTCTCCTGATATTTGCCGTTCATGTCACGGAAACCGACTTGAGGTATGCCGAATATCAGAGTCGGGTCAATCTGCTGTTCCCACCATACGGCGGTCATTGTGCCAGGCACAGGCATACCGACAATCTTACCGACGTTGAGTGCGCGGTATGAGAACGGGAAGCCGTGGGCATCGGAATAGTTGCCTTCGCTGACGATGACGCAAGACGGTTTGTACCATTTGTTTATAGGCTCAGAAGCTACGTACTGCCCGCGTGGAGCGAGGTCGGCATAGCGTTCTCCGTTGAGGAATGTCGCGAGGTCATCATGCAGCCATCCGCCGCCATTGTAGCGGGTGTCCACTATGATGGCATCACAGTTGCGGTATTTGCCGAGTACTTTTGAGAACACATTGCGGAACGACGGGCTGTCCATGCCTTCCACATGGACATAACCTATGCGGCCGTCGGAGAGAGAGTCGACAAGCGCCTCGCGCTGTTTTACCCAACGGCGGTAGAGGAGTTCGTTCTGCACGCCGGCGGTAATGGGCTTCACGGTCTCTTCCCATTCGGTGCGGCCGTCAGTGAGTGTCAGTACGGTGTTTTTGCCGGCCTTGTGGTTAAGGAAACGATACCAGTCCTCGCCTGCCTTGATTTCGTTGCCGTCTATCTTGGTGATTATCACCCCGGCTTCGATTTCTGACTCGTCGTTAATCATCGGGTTGTCCTCGATGACCTCGGCTATGAGCAGACCGTCGCCCTTATATGAGTTGTCGAAGAACATACCGAGTACGGCGGTCTGGTCGCCAGGTGTATAGCCGTAGTAGCGGCATCCGGTGTGCGATGCGTTCAGTTCGCCGAGCATCTCGCTCATCATCTCCGCGAAGTCGAAGTTGTTGTTGATGTACGGGAGGAAACGGGAATATGCCTCGCGGTAGCCTTTCCAGTCGATGCCGTGGATGTCGGGGTCGTAGAATTTGTCGACAACCTGCTGCCATGCGTGGTCGAATATGTATTCACGTTCCTGCGCCGGACGCCAGTTGAACTCTGCCGTGTAGCTCACTGGAGTGAGGCGGCCTGAGGCAAGGTCTACCTTCTGGATGGCACCGCCTGCGGTCATCATGAACACGGTGTTCTCGTCCTTGTCTGTGGCGAATGCTCCGGGCATATTGCCTATCTTGGCCACGAGCGAGGTAGTGCCCTCAACATCGCGTTTCCACAGTTCGTAGCTTTTCTCGTAGCGTGCTATGTAGTAGAAGTTCTCGCCTTTCTTGTCGAGATAGCCGTCGATATAAGAGGCGGATGTTGGGGTAAGGCGTACCATACGGCTTTCGATGCCGTCAAACTCGAAGTTGAGTTCAGGCAGCTTTTTCTCGGCCTTGATGGAGTCTTTCTCCTCCTGTTTCTTCTCCTTTTTGCTCTTCTTCTCGTCTGCGGCTTTCTCCTTTTCGGTGAAAAGTGCGCGTTCCTCCTTGTCCATGCGGAACTTGTCATACGTCTCCTTGTTCATGAAGACCGCCATGAGGTCTATGTCCGCGCCCCAGCTGCCGTGGCTGCGGTAGCCGTAGCTGTCGGTGTAGAAGAGGAGGGCGTTGCCGTCCATTGCCCAGCGTATGCCGCCCTCGCCATATCCACTGGCGGTGATGTTGTGCAGTTCGCCGCTGCCGTCGGCTTTGACTATGCCTATATCTTCATGATTCCATCCTCCATTTTCGAAATATTGTACCGCGAACCAGCGTCCGTCGGGCGACCAGCTGTACCACTGGTCTCCATCGGAGTACGAGTAGTTGTATTTGCCGTCGAGTACGGTACGCATCTCTTTGGAATCGAGGTTTATGACGCGGAGCACGGTACGGTTCTCAAGGAAGGCCACCTCCTTGCCATCGGGCGAGAATGCAGGCTGGAAACGGGCTACATTGCCTTCTGTCACAGGTGTTTCCTTGATGCTTGTCGCATAGGTGAACATCTTTTCGTCCTCGTTTTCTATCTCCGACATATATACGTTCCAGCATCCGCCGCGCTCCGATGCGTAGAGCAGCTTGCGTCCGTCGGGTGAGAACGATATGCTGCGCTCCTGATCGGGGGTGTTGGTGATGCGCACGGTAGTCCCGTATTCAGCCGAGGCTACAAACACATCGCCGCGCACGATGAAAGCCACCTCCTTGCCGTCGGGCGATACGGCGAAATCGTTCGCTCCGGACGAAGAGAAGTTTCTTACAACGTACTCTTTTTCAGTGTTGTCCTTGTTGATGGTGATGGCTACCTTTGTCGGTACAGCACCTTCTTTCACTGTGTAAATCTCGCCATTGTACGAGAAACAGAGCAGGCCGTTGTCCGCGGCGGAGAGGAAGCGCACCGGGTGTGTGTCGAAGCGCGTGATCTGTGTCTCTTTCGTGCCGCTGGAGAGGGAACGTTTCCAGATGTTGAATGTCCCGGTCTTCTCGGTGAGATAGAAGAAATTGTTTTCGTCACCAGGTACGAATACCGGGTTGCGGTCCTCACCGGAGAAGTCGGTTACGTATGTGTGCGTGCCGGTCTGCGGGTCGTAGAGGCAGATGTCGCGTGTCACGGACGATGTATGGTGCTTGCGCCATGTGTCCTCGTATCCTTTCTTGTTGTGGTAGAGGATTTTGTTGCCCGATTTCGATACATTGACATTCTCCATGCAGACCGATGAGAGCAGTTCGAGACGGCCTCCGTCGGCGGGGATGGTATATGTCTGTTCCGCCGCGCCGGGGAACTGCGAATACTGCTTGTCAGCCATGATCTGCGCCTCGACATAGATGGTCTTGCCGTCAGGCGAATAGGCCATGGGGACTTCTTTGCCCGACCAGAATGTCAGGCGTGTGGGTGCACCCCCGTCGGCCGGCATGGTGTAGATGTCGAACGAGCCATAACGGTTTGATGCGAACGCTATGGTCTTGCCGTCAGGCGACCATACCGGGGCATAGTCGTATGCCTCGTTTGAGGTGAGCTGCACGGCTGTACCTCCACCGACCGGGACTTTGAATATGTCTCCCTGATAGCAGAAGGCGATTTCGCTCCCGTCGGGCGATATTGCCGGATAGCGCAGCCACAGCGGGTTTTTCTGTGCCGACAGCGACATGGCCGTTGTCAGCAGTACAGATGCTAAGGTTAGTTTTAAAAGCTTCATAATATTGATTGTTTAAGACATTAATGATTTTCACTGTTTACGGTCTCGTCAAACCATCGGCGTATGATGGCCGACTGCTCTTCGCGCGTGAGCGCAGAGTTGTCCATCAGGCGTGCGTCGGCGGCCTGCCGCAGGGGACTTTCTGTACGATGGGTGTCGCGCCAGTCGCGTTCGCGCACGTTTTCAAGCACTTCGGCATAAGGCTTGGGTGTGCCTTTTTCTTCGAGTTCGCGGCAGCGGCGTTCGGCGCGTACTTCGGCCGATGCTGTGGCGAATATCTTCAGCTCCGCGTCAGGAAAGACCACTGTGCCTATGTCGCGTCCGTCCATGACGATGCCTTTGTCCCGTCCCATGGCCTGCTGTTGCTCCACGAGTGCGCGGCGCACGAAGCCTATGGTAGAGACGCGGCTTGCGCCGTCAGCTACATCGAGTGTGCGGATGCGGCTCTCCACATCGTTGCCGTTGAGTAGCGTATGCTGAGAACCGTCTGGCTGTAGGGCGAATCCGATGCTGATAGATGGCAGCGCGGCGGCGAGACGCTTCTCGTCAATGCTGTCAGCGGTGATGATGCCGCGCTCCATGGCGTAGAGTGCGACGGCGCGGTACATGGCTCCCGTGTCCACATAGACGTAGCCAGCGTAGAGGGCAAGGTCTTTGGCTATGGTGCTTTTGCCGCATGATGAATAGCCGTCGATGGCCACTGTTATCTTTTTCTTCTCCATAGTTTCTTTATTATTTGATGCCGAACTCGGTGAGCGAAGTGCTAAGTGTGATGTTGTACGAGAGGTTGCCCGTCTGGTATGGCACTACGCTCGCGCCGAGATGGAACTTGTACAGTTTCAGTCCCGCGCCGAATGCGAACCCGGCCACTGACCGCCGTCCCTTGACGGCCATCTCCGCATGGCGGCGGTGGTTGTAGGAAACGACAATGTACGTGTTCTTCGTGGGGAGTATTTCGATGCTGAATATCGTGTGGCGGAAGAGCATATCGAAAAACGCCTCTGCCTTTGTCTGCTTGTCCGTTCCCTCCGTTGCCGTGACGCTCTGTCCGTATGAGAGATTCCAACGTTGTATGTTGTGTACGGTCATCGAGAGGCGTATCGGGGCGTGGGGGAAACGCTGTGATATGCCGGCCTGAAGGTCGAGGGGAAGCCATTCGCGGTTCTGATGGCCGTCGATGCTGTGATAGCCGTTGAATTGGAATCCGGCGTTGCGCAGCACGAGACCTGCCGAGAACAACGCCTTTTCGTTGTGGTACGACAGGCCGAAGTCGAAGGCGAGGCCGAAACTTGAATAGCGTTCGTAGGCCGA
>JADIMV010000143.1 GCA_017694515.1 Candidatus Aphodosoma intestinipullorum | reverse complement strand
TATAGTGCTCACAGAATTAGACATGTTGATTTCTTTAAGTGAGTTGCATTCATAAAAAGCGTCGTCCCCTATAGAAACAACCTTAAATGATAATCTGATCTCATCCTCCCCATGTCTGAACAGAAATGGTATTTTAAAAGGAATAGTCACACACCCATCTATAGCTACACCTTTACATTTCGTAAGTTCGACCTCATCTCTGCCTGTAATAGTAAAAGTAAGCTCAGACCCGCGCCCGTCCGTACACCTGATAGTGTCGCCGATATATTCACCCAAAGCAACATCCTCTACGGAGCGTGGACTCCATTGAAATGAGAAACGTGGTTTGTCTGTATACATAGTCTTCATTTTTTGTACACCTTATATTCATGCTGTCACACACGAAGATAGCGAAAGTCGAATACAAAAGCGGCAAACTTGTTTGACAGCTTTTGTTGAGACGCATCCTGTCTTGTACCGTCAGGTACAAAGATACAGACTTTTCTGCAACAGACAATCCCAATAGCATTTCCACCCCACTTTCTTTCTCCATCTATCAGTACAAAAATAGGTTAAAAACACGTACCTTCACCCTATCTCCTCCCTACCCCCGACCAGCCTCCCCTTGCACACCATGCACAAAAAACAGCGGGCGGACACAAGCCCCCTCTGGCTCATGCCCGCCCGCATACATATACCTTCGCGTTCACTTCCTCTTTCCTCTCCCCCACTTCCGCTTTCGCCACTCCTCCTCGCTCGGCCTCGTGCGCCCCGCGCTGCCCGCCTGACCTCCACGCACACCGTCCTCCCGCCGTCCCGTAACACCGTCTCTGCGCAATGCCGTCCCGCCGAACAGCCTCCTCTCGATATCCTCCGCGCCAATTCTCCTCAGCGTCCGCCTTATGCCCTCGCGCTCCTCCGGCTTATACCAGAAAAAGAACTGCCTCTGAGCCAGCTTCTCCGCCTGCGTCCGCGCCACCGCCACGGGCTTTAGCGTGTGCGGGTCAAGACCAGTGTAATACATCTCAGTCGCCAGCGTCATCGGTGTAGGCGTGAAGTCCTGCACCTGTTCCAGTCTGAAATTCAGCTCTTTCGTCTCCACCGCCAGCTCCGCCATATCCCTCAACGTGCATCCGGGATGGCTTGAAATGAAATACGGCACTATCTGCTGCCGCAATCCCTCCCGCTCATTTATCTCGTCGAATGTCCGTTTGAACTCCCTGAACTGCCCGAACCCCGGCTTCCTCATCACCCGCAGCACCTCGTCGCTCACGTGTTCGGGGGCAACTTTCAGCCGCCCGCTCACGTGGTTGCGTATCAGCTCCTTGGCATATTCGGCGTTCGCCCTGTCCACACGCCCGTCGCCCGTCCTGTGCTGCACCACGTCATACCTCACCCCGCTCCCTATGAAGCTCTTCTTCACCCCAGGCAGCGTGTCCACCTTCCTGTACAGCTCCAGCAGCGGCGTGTGGTCTGTCTCCATGTTCCTGCACACCTTCGGCCATGCGCACGACGGCCTCTTGCACCTCGCGCACATCTCCTTGTCGCGCCCGCCCATCATGTACATATTGGCCGACGGCCCGCCCAAGTCGCTCAGATAACCCTTGAAATCCGCATCTTCCGTCATCCTCCTCACCTCCCGCACTATCGACTCCTCCGACCTCGACACAATGAACTTCCCCTGATGCATTGATATGGTACAGAACGCGCAACCGCCCCAGCATCCCCTGTGTGTATTGACCGACCACCGTATCATGTCGAACGCCGGTATCCTCTTGCCCTTGTATTTCGGGTGCGGCAGCCGCGTGAAAGGCAGTTCGTGCACAGCGTCAATCTCCTCCGTCGTCATAGGCTCGCACATCGGGTTCACCACCACATAACGCCCATCCACCCTCTGTATCAGCACGCTCTGGTTCAGCTTGTTCGACTCCGTCTCTATCACTCCGAACGTCTCGGCGGCCACTCTCTTGCTCCTCGCGCACTCCTCATGGCTGTGCAGCTCCGTCACATCCTCCCCCTCCGGCCTCATATCCGTGACATACCCCGTCTGCCTCACGTCCCTGCACTCCTCTATCCCCGCTCCGGCCTTCATCCACCGCGCAATCTCCGCGATAGGCTTTTCCCCCATCCCGTACACCAGCATATCCGCTCCCGTATCTATCAGTATCGACTTATGATATGCGTCATCCCAGTAGTCATAATGCGAAAACCGTCTCAGCGAAGCCTCTATGCCCCCTATCACGAGCGGCACATCGGGATACAGTTCCTTCAATATCCGCGCATACACCGTCGTCGCCCTGTCCGGCCTCAGTCCCGCACGCCCGTCGGGCGAATACGCATCGTCCGAGCGCAGTCTCTTGTTCGCGGTATAATGGTTCACCATCGAGTCCATACACCCCGCCGAAATGGCGAAAAACAGCCTTGGCCGCCCCATCTTCTTGAAGTCGCGCCAATCGCCCCTCCAGTCAGGCTGCGGCACAATCGCCACCTTCAGCCCCTCAGCCTCCAGCACGCGCCCTATCACCGCCGCGCCGAACGACGGATGGTCCACATACGCATCGCCCGAAAACAGCACCACGTCCACATCATCCCATCCCCTTATCTCCAGTTCCTTCCTCGTCGTCGGCAACCAGTCCGTCAGTCTATATTCCTTCATAAGCAAACTATTATCACTCCTCCAAACACGTACTCTCGCCCTATCCGCAAGCCATCTTCATCCCTCCAAACACGTACTCTCAAGCCACCCGTTCCTTATTCTATCACCACTCTCTTCATCTCCCCGTTCGCCCCAAGCATCGGGAAATAGAACAGCTCCGCTTGCGCAGGGTTCTGCGTGAACCTTCCCGCGAAGCGGTTCACCACCCGCAGCGTGAACTCATGCTCGCCCTTCGGCAGATACTCGAAAAACAGGCACGCCTCATCGCGGTAACACTCCGTGTACGAACGACCGTACCGTTTGCCGTACACACCCCTCTTCAGCTCGCAGCCCGCCGGTATCGGCACTCTCACCATAACATAGTCGGCATCCCGCTCCATCGTCAGCCGCACCTTCAGCTCCGTCTCCTCGCCCGTCTTCAGAGTGTCGCCGCCGCACGCCCATTCGGCCTCTACCCTCATGCCCTCATCTCCTGCCGCCGTCACATCCTGCTCCCAATACCTCACAGCCGTGCCGACAAACGCCTCGCCACCGCCTTTTTTCTCTATCGTCACCTCCGTCCCTGCCGGGAACACCGTGTCGAACGGCAGCTCACTGACAGCGAACGTGTTCCCGTCCGCCGTGATAACTGCCTCCATCGGCTCATGCCCGTATGCATCGCTCTCCGACATCAGTACATCCAATATCTTTATGCACTCACCGAAATTCCTCCAATACCCGCCGTACCTTCTCTGGCTCAGCAGCCACCGCCTTATCGCCTTGCGCTTCTCCACCGCTTCTTCCGTGTCGAGTCCGCTCCCCAGCATCCTGTACACCGTCAGTGTCGCCTCCACATCCCCCGAGACCACTCCGCGCCGTGCCTCCGCCCGTGTGCCTCTCAACTCATAATGCAGCCCTCCGGTCATTGACCGCACTGCCATTGTATCCGCATCTATCGCATCGCACCTCTCTCCCATATACGCCGACAGCAGGCAATATTTCAGCCTGCCCAATTCGCTCAGCGAATCCGTCTCTATGGTCTCCTTAATGGTCTGATACTCTGTCGCTGCCTCCGGCATTATAATCTCCGCCATAAGCAGTGCCGCCTCCACCTTCTCGTCCTCGCTGCCTGCCTCCATAGCGCCGAGCGCGTATGCCACATACCTCTTGTCTCTCATCGTCCCGACTTCATACCCCATGTCGTATGCCTTTGACAGTGCGCGGAATACGGCCTCCGTCACGAACCACACGCTCTCATCGCTCCGTCCGTACCATCCCCACAGCCCGTCCGCGTTGCGGTTGCGCTCCATCTTTCCTATGATGCTGTTGATTTTCTGCGCGTTCCTTGCCTGCTCCATTGGCTTCAGCCCCTTATCCGTCTGCATCATCAGCAGCACAGTCAGCTTCGCCGCCAACACATCGTTCGTCTCGAACTTGTAGTCAAGCACCCTCTCCGCATCGCGCTTCATCAGCTCCATCACATCCCCCTCTATATGCAGTTCGAACGGACGGTCATACCTCTCCGCACCAATCTTGTACTCATCTTTCCCCGCCTCCATTATATGGAACTCGCCGTCCGTCTCCAGCATACCTCTCTGCTGCACGCCTACGCTTCGTTTCTCGCCATCAATATACTCACCGTCCGCTCCGGTCACGGCGTATGCCACGGTCACGCTGTCGCCCTCGGCAGCCACGGCAACCGTGTCGAACACAGCGTTCTCCACACTTCCGGTAATGCTCATCGCCACATCGTCTTCCACTATAAAGCTGCGTCCGAGTGTCATGGCCGTGTCCGTATAGTTCACCGTGTTGCCCACCACGCCGACAGTGTCACCCTCAGTAAGGAATTGCGGCACATACAGCCTCCCGACAACATCGAGCCGAGCCATCGTAGTCGATTGCTCAAATCCGCGCTGCCTGCCCTTCATAGCCACGAAATACTCGTTCCAGCGCGTCAGGTCATCAGGATACCTGACCGTCACACGCACCTCTCCCCTCTCGTCCGTCCTGAGTGTCGGATACCAGTATGCCACATCGCTGAACGCGCTCCTTATCTCCTCCATCACAGCCTCTACATCCATGCCCGCAACCATCGCCTCCTCAAACGCCACTGCGCCGTCAGCCATGCTTTTGCTCATCACCCTGTTTGACATCATCGCATTGGGCACAGCCATTGGTGCAGCAGTACCAAATGCCGCTCTGTTGTCCGCAACCATATATCCGCGCTCTTCCTTGCTTCCATTCCCGGTCAGGCTCTCCACCATCTGCTGCCACCTGTACATCGACGCCTCTACATTGTACCGCGATGCCACAATACTGTCCATCATCGAGTTATACTCTTTCACCCGCCCATTCGTCTCATGTCTCACCGTGCTGTCCGGCCTGAAATATGTCGTTGCTCCGACCACTGTGATTGTATCTTCGCTCCATGCGCCGCCCTCTAACAGTGAGACTATCCTGTATTTCCCCTGCTTGAGGTCATAAAAGTCCCCGTACATCGCCCCCGCGTAGGCCGCTACACTGTCAGTCTCAAAGTCCAAGACCATATGGTTCAACACACTCTCTCCCGCGTCCACACAGTGCAGCACGCCGGTCTTCTCCGTCCTCTTTCCGACTACAGTCGGGTACATTCCCCTCCGCTGCCGCGCTATGCGCCGCCTCATATCCCGGTTGATTGCCTCAGCCGTCAATGCGCTGTCGCACAATGTCCCGCTGACATCCGCACCGGCATCTTTCAGCCTGTCGGGCAGCTGCTCCACATCCGTTCCTGCCATAACCGTACTGCCTGTTCCGAAATCAAGCCCATACGCATATCCCTCTTTACCGAAGAATGGGATGGAGTCTGCACTGACACCCTTGTCATACACCGCCGTGCCTTGTCTGCCGAACAGAGCCACTGTGCGTACTCCCCTGTTCACCCACATACTGTCGGCCTCATCTTCGAGCATATATATATCCCCTCTACGGCCTTTCAGATATGCCGCTCCGTCATTCCCGTTAATCTTGTACGGCATAAGCATATAGCGCGAGAAATACCGCTCCTCGTCCGCTGTCAGCCGCTTCGGCATCCTCTCTGCCGCCACCTTGTATGGTTCAACCGCCTCACCGTCCTCCCTGATTGCGAGCATCAGCTTCTCCCCGCGCTTAACGGTGACATTCTTCACGGCATAAAGCTTGTCCGCCGTCCTTACCGCCACGGTGTGCCTGCCCTCCTTGACGGCGAATGAATAAGGCTGTCTCTGAGTCGCCCAGCCCGCCCACACGGGTTGCCAGTCTATCATCACATATACCGTAGGTGTCACTGTCCCGTTCCTTACGATATACGGTGCTATCTGCGCACTCCCGTCGTATGTAGGCGCACGGTGTTCCGCTACCGCCTTATCCGAATACATGAACCGGTAATAGTCCATCTCTTGCAGAGCGAATGCCGCGAACGCCGCGCTGTCCACTCTCCTCTCCGCGCTCCTTGTCAGGCCGCGGCCTGTACTGCCGGGTATGTGTTCATACCCTTCATCCTGTTCTTCCCAAGCCTGCGGCATCACTCCGCGCCCCCATGCGTCACCGAACCTTGCTGTGACCGCCATGGCCGTTATGTCCGCGCCGCCGACTGGCTGCCCGCTGATGTCACGCACTCTTATGACCACCTCCGCACTGTCTCCGGGCTTCACCGCATCGGGTTTCTCTACATTGACGTACAGTCTGTTACGGTCATACGGTGCAACGGCTTTGCTGTTATACATCTCCCCGTTGCTTACGTACGAGACCATCACCGTATAGTCTTCCTTGCGGCGCACCTTCTCTCTCATCGCTATCAGGCTGTCGCACCCCTCGGCGACAAGCTCTTTTCCGCAGTATATCATGTAGTTGAACGCTCCTCCGTCCTCACGCGCTATGTCTATGCGCACTGTGTCGTTCTCTATCTCGGCACTACACTCTGCACGGCTGTATATGTCCGGCACCATATATTCACTCCTCTCCCCGCACACGGCATATAACCCGATATATATCTGCGGTACAGTTATCTCCCTCTCCGACTGTCCTTTGTAAAGCAGTCTCCTCGTGCCGTCATCCGCCACTCCGTAAACCTCCACATCGCGGGTTGTCTTTTCGCCGTTCCTCAGGCAATGCACTACGGCCTTGCCCCTCCCGGCTCTCTCTACCTTCATCTCTTCTCTCTCATGGTAGTACATAATGTACACCGTCTGCGTATAGCTGTTCCGTTCCGCATCGGTTAGCGTCACTCGGCAGGAATACATCATATTGGCCGCAGGCATTCCCCCTGAAGGCAGCACTATTTCCGTATCGCCGTCAGGCAGAAGCCCTGTCTCTATGCTGTACAGCTCATCTTTCATGACAACCCTGTCGGCAAATATATCCTCCACTCTGACCGCTCTTGCCGTCACCTTTATCTCCCCGTATGGCAGACGTTGCCCGTTGTCGTCCACAGCCTTCACTCTCAGCACCGCGTCCTTGCCACGGTACTGCACTTCCGGGGCTTCTGCCGTCATCCGCCCCCCTGTCAGCTTATAGTCTTTATATCGCCAATAGGCTATTGGGCTTCGTCTGCCCTTCCTGTCCGTAAGGCACAGGCTGTACGATGCTCCCTCACGCAGGCCGAGCGAATCGGCCAGCACCGCCTGCCCCGCGAACACACCGTCCGACACCGGGGCAATCTCGCCGAGGCTTATCTCCTTATAACCTCCTACGCGCACATAGCCCGACATCGTGACCCGCATAGCCTCCGTCATTGCCCTCCCCTTGAAATCAACGATATACGCTTTCCATTTCAATGTCTCTCCGGGCTTATACTCCGGCTTGTCCGTAGTTATGAAGCTCTTGGCGTAAATATCAGACTTATCCCTTGCCGTCTTGTAGCTCCACTCGCGTACAGGTTCATTGACCGCCACGCTGAAGTACTCGTTACGTCCTCCTCGACTTACAGAGACCACCACGCTCCTCTCCTTTTTCCCCACCTTTGCCACATATATGCCGCACCCGCTTGCCTTGGCTCTCCTGCCCCCGACTGTCACCACGGCATCTGACAGTGCCATGCCCTCTCTGTCCGTCAGCACTAATTCCGCTCTTCCCGGAGCGCTTTCCCTCACGAAAAGATGCACCTCTCCGTTTCTCTTAATCTCACCACGGAGCATATTTCCTTCAGCCCAGACTACGAGGTAATTGCCTGTCGGCAACTCATTTATCTTCGTCTCAATAGCATCCGCGACCTCCGTATCATATTGCACTGAGTCAACAGCCTCACTTCTGACTATCTCCGCCAGCACATCCGCTCCGCCATCCTTCCGTTTAGAGTCGACAAACTCCTTTTCCTGCTCCTCCGTCAGCCTGTAAATCTTTCTCCACTCGCTATGCCCATCGCATAACGGAACTGCGGCAAAAGCCGACACCGCCACACACATCACGACCGACAGCGATATAACTCTTCTCATAATCCTAATGCTTTTTATAACTGACACTTGAATGGTTTTCCCGAACATCCCCCGCATTGGGAATGTCGTCTTACAAAATTAATGAAAGACTGGCGCATAACCAACCGGTCTACGCCGTACTTTTTTCAGGAACGTTGTTCGATATGACACCCATGCCGACATTACGGCACTTTCAACATACATTCTAACAGTGTTCAACACACACTCCTTTCCCTGACAACCATTCCCAGTGTGTACACATCCCGTCTGTAACCTATTGTAATACAAGGCATCCCGTTGGCCTCTACTTAGCTCTCAGCTATCTCCTCCCTATCCTCTCCTTAGCGATTCGACATTCTTGCGTCAAAGTCATGCTAAAACGTTCAAATCGTAAACCTCATCGTCACGATATACATTATACCCATCCTCCAAAAACGCAGGCTTACGTTGAACTCACATTATGATACCTGGGAAAATCTGTACGGAAGTGTTTTTTTGAAGACAGTCTATCGGGATATTAAGAAACTGTTTTGATTACGCGTCTCCCTATATGGCAATTACCTCACACAAAGAGCCTTATCAGCGGTGCGTAGCCTTTTATGCGGCGGTTCTTCTCCGCTATGTCAGGCACATAGTCCTTCAGCAGCGACTTGAAGCCCGCGCCGTGGTTCATCTCGCGCAGATGGCAAAGCTCATGTATCAGGACAGCGTCCATCAGCTCGTCCGGCAGTAGCATCAGGTATATACTCAGTGCAATATCCCGGCGGCTCGAACAGCTGCCCCACCGCGAACGCATATCCTTGACTGTGACGCGGTTGAACGCCAGCCCGCACTGTTCCGAGAGAGCACGTAGCCTTACGGGCAGTACCCGCTTGGCCTCCGATTTCAGGAAGTGCTTTATCATCTCCGGCAGTACGGTCTGGACGAAATGCCTGTCGTCCAATGCTATATGTTCAGGCACAAGTATATGCAGCACCCCGCCGTCCAGCCGTGCGGCGTATGTCCGCACCGTTGGGACATTATGCTCCACGGTGACAGTAAACGTATTGGTTTTCAAGGAAGAAAGCAACGACATCGCAGCAGCATATCACTCGTCAGGCAACAGGTCTATTTCAAGCGAACGGCGGGTCTTTCCCGTGACAGCAAAACGGTTGTCCGTTCGCATACCGACTACCCACATTACCTCCCCGTGAGCCGAGACAAGCACCGCAGCACGCTCTTTATCAAAGCGGCTCAGTTTCCTGTCCGTAAAGAAGTCGCTCAGCTTCTTGCGCCCCCTCATGCCGAACGGGATGAACCAGTCGCCCTCCTGAGGCCGGCGCAACGTCAAAGGGAACTCCACACGGTCAGCATCGAATGCCGCACGTCCGGCACATCGCGGAACGGCATACCCCTCACCGCACGGCACAACCCTGAACGCCATGCGCAAAGGGCTGTCTATCCGCTCCGTCCCCTCCTCAATCACGGCGGGATAACCACGGTCACAGTCTCCAGCCCTCGGCATAAGCAGCAGCGTCTCTCGGTCTTTGAGCAGTACATACGCGGGTGACATGAACCTCTTGCCCGGTATGCCGTCAAGCGCAGCGAGTGCCGAGCGTATGACATCAGGTGCGAAACCGCAGGCATACATCCACTCGAAGAAGACGGAACGGTAGCCCGTCTCAGCTTTGAGCGACGCTATGCTTATCTCCTTCACGCCGTCATCCCGCTCTCTGACGCACCGCCGCATTGCCGCACCGGCATGGGCGGAAAAGACCTCGGCCGCATCGCGCCAATGTTCCATATTGGCCTGCATGGTCTGTAAGAACGACGGGTTAATCTCCTGAAGCACAGGCAGTATCTTGTGGCGTATCTTGTTCCGGCGGTAAATGGTCTCGGCATTAGTGGCATCCTCGCGCCACTCGAGCCCGTTCTCCCGCGCATAACGCTCAATCTCCCTGCGCGGCACTCCGAGCAACGGACGCACGACATTCCCGTTACGCGCCGCCATACCGCAGATGCCGCGTATGCCTGTGCCGCGTATCACGTTGAGAAAGAACGTCTCTACCGAATCATCAGCATTGTGCGCCACGGCAATGACATCGCACCCCTGCGCCGTGCGCTGCTCCTCGAACCAACGGTAACGCAGTTCGCGTGCCGCCATCTCGATGGAGAGCGAATGTCGCGCCGCATATCCTTCTGTGTCGAAATCGGCACGCACAAAGGCGCACCCCATGGTCGCGGCGAAACGCTCCGTGAACACCGCATCGCCGTCGGCCGCCTCCCCGCGCAGATGGAAATTGCAGTGCGCCGCCACACAGCTGTATCCGCTGCGTATAAGCGCATGGAGCAGCACGACAGAGTCAACCCCGCCGCTCACGCCGATGAGTATCCTGCCCCCGTGCGGCAGACCGTCGCACCGTCCTATCTCCCTAAGAATGTCCATCGCGCCGCAAAAGCCACACAGTGCGGCCTACGCCTCGCCGCCGCCGAACATCGGTGGAATGAATGTCCCCCCCCCGTTCACATTGTTGTCGGTCTTGATTTTACCGCACTGCGCCTCGTATTTCGCCACATTCTCCTGCAATGCGAAAAGCAGTCGCTTGGCGTGTTCGGGCGTGAGTATCACGCGCGATTTCACATTAGCCTTGGGCGCACCGGGCATGATGCGCACGAAGTCTATTACAAACTCGCTCGAAGAATGCGATATGATTGCAAGGTTCGAGTATGTCCCCTCCGCCACTTCGGGCGTAAGTTCGATTTTAATCTGGTTCGCCTGCTTGTTTTCCATAGCTTCCTTTATCATTATTACCCTCACAGGGCACATTATCATACTACCTCTTTCTATCAATCCTCCTCTTCATCGTCATCGAAGAAACCGTCAAAGTCCCCGCCGCCGATGAAATATGGGGTGTCGTCAACGAAGCTCTCGAGGTCGCGCCTCTCCTTCTTGGTCGGCCGCCCCGTACCTTTGGCGCGGGCGTTTTTCTGGTCAAGACGTATCATCTCAATCAGCTGCAACTGGTCAGGAGGCGTGACATGAGCCATATACTGCGGCACGAGCTTTGCCCCCATGCGGCTTGCCGCTATGTCCAGCACCTTGAACGAATATGTCACGGGAGGGTTCTTCACCTGCACAATGTCGCCACGGCGCACTGTGGCCGACGGCTTGACCGCCGCCCCTTGCTTCATCACGCGCCCTTTCTTGCACGCCTCTGCGGCCTTGCTCCGCGTCTTGAACAGACGCACCGTCCACAGCCACTTGTCTATCCTCTCCTCATCAGCCATATTGCGCCGCCTACTTGTTGTTATACTGGTTCATGGTCACCTGCACGCCCGCGAGGCAGAAACTGCGTATCATCTCGCACGCCACCTCGATGCGTGCCTTCTTCTCGGCCTCCTGCTCCGCCGGGAAACGCCCCAGCACATAGTCTATCTGTCCCCCGCGCGGGAAATCGTTGCCTATCCCGAAGCGCAGACGCGCATAGTTCTGGGTGCCGAGCAGTTCCTGTATGTTTTTCAGCCCGTTATGCCCCGCATCGCTGCCTTTCGGTTTCAGCCTCAGCACTCCGAACGGCAGAGCGAGGTCATCGACGACCACCAGCAGCTGCTCCACGGGGATATGCTCCTGCTGCAGCCAGTAACGCACGGCATTGCCGCTAAGGTTCATATACGTTGACGGCTTGAGCAGGACAAGCTGATGCCCCCTCAGCCGCGCCGTGGCGACCGCGCCGTAACGCTTATCCTCAAAAACGACATTGGACGCCTCTGCAAAAGCGTCCAATGTGTCGAATCCGATATTGTGGCGGGTGTGGGCATACTCTGTCCCGATATTGCCCAGCCCGACAATCAAATACTTCATACGTAAGAATCCTTATTTGGCTGCCGCTGCGGCTGCTGCGCCACGCGCTGCGCGGGTCAGCTTAACTGCACAGACAACGCTGTTCGGAGCGTTGAGCAGTTCGAGGTTGTCAAACTGCAATGCCTTGACCTGAATGGTCTTGCCGAGATCGAGGTTCTCCACATTGATGGTCAGCACCTCAGGCACATTGTTGTAAAGTCCCTTCACGCGGAGTTTTCTCATTTCGAGGCTCAGCTTACCGCCGGCACGCACGCCGACTGCCAGACCCTCAAGACGTACCGGCACATCCATGACGATAGGCTTGTCCTCCGTAACTGCAAGGAAATCTATGTGTATCACCTTGTCCGACACCGGATGGAACTGCAGTTCCTTAATGATGGCCTTCTCCTCGCGTCCTTCTATATTGAGGTTGACGAGATAAATCTCAGGTGTGTAGATGAGCTTGCGCAGAGCGTCCTGTGTACAGGAGAAATGTATGTTCTCTCCATTGCCGTAAAGTTCGCAGGGCACGGAGCCGGCACGGCGCATAGCCTTCGATGCCTTTTTCCCGAGGTCGGTACGCAGTGTACCTTTCAGTTCAAATGTCTTCATTTTCTTTTTGGTTTTAGTTGTGTTACTCAAAATTTCAGCTTTCCTTCAATGGTGAAATTTCCCATCACACGGATGCCCGTGAAAAAGCGGTTGCAAAGTTACTGTTTTTTTTCTTAACAGGCAACACCCTACTCGCTTCCTCCAAATCTTTCGCACGCACGCTATTCCTTCTCCCAATACTCCCTGCCCTCATGACGCACACAGTCCGCACCCTCCCGTACAGCCGCCGCACCGTCTTTGGCTGCCGTCCATCCTTTCGAGCCGTGCCATCGGCATATACTAATTAAGGTTAAAAACACGTACTCTCAAGCCAGCCTCCGGCCAGCTCTCAGCCAGCCGCCCCGTAACCGCCCACCAAGGAGCAGCTACGCCGAGAGTACGTGTTTTTAACCTCATTTTACTCTTTGCCCTCACATTCACAGATTGACCATTGTGTTAATTACGCACAAATAAGCTATATTCTATTGCACATGAGCTATTTATTTCATAACTTGCGGCCGTAACTGTAAAGACCGCCTTTTTGACGGTCAGCAGCACATTGTCCGTAGTATAAGCGTTGTTGGGGATGCAGGAGATAAAACGGCACATGGAGTCCGCACTTGAAAAGCAAATATAATCATAACCAACTAAACCATACAACTATGAAACGCCTCATTTTTCCCGCACTGATGCTGGCACTGGTTTCGTGTAAAGTCTGCTATGAGACACAGTCCGCATACGACAATGCGCTGAAACACACAGAGCTGACACCCATAACAGTCAACGGACTGAAAGACAGCATAGCTAACAGCAACACGGACTACATGATTACTGTCATCTATGACATCTGCAACGCCACTGCGCAATACATCCCTGACGTGGTCATCCCGTACTGCGACTCGCTGAAAGGCAAAGCGTCAGTAAAGCTTTTCTTCGTGCAGAAAGACTGCGCCGCGCTCTCCGATGTCGAGCCGTTCTTCAAGCGCAACGGCCTCGGCCACACGCGCTACTACATCCGCGACAACACACCGCGCTTCAGCCGCATCGGCGAGGACGGCGAATATAACGGTCATCGCCTCGCGCAGATTATCGAGTATCTCTATCCCGGCGCGGCAGGGAAATTCGACCGCAGCGTCAGCTACCCCGTATGTCTCGTCAGCGACCGCTCCGGCCAGCTCAAGCTCATCGAATACTCATACACCGACCCGACCGACGGCACTACTGTCACAACCGTGCGCCCATGCCCCGTCCACTACCTCGGCACAGAACCCGATGCTGATTTCGGCTCTATCCTGAAAGTCAAGGTCAAAGAGCCGCACGACACACAGTATTTCTTCTACTGAACGTGCGTCCACAGATAGCGAAAGTCGAAAACAAAAGCGGCAAACTTGTTTGACGGCTTTTGTTGAGACGCATCCTATCTTGTATGCGACAGCATACAAAGATACAAAAACAGGAGGGTGCGACCCCAAACAGAGCCGCACCCTCCTGCGTTTTTACCTGCCGCGTCCGATAAGGCAGAGCGCATCACACGCGCATGAAATCGCTCATCACCATGTCCGACACATACACCCCATTGCGCGTCAGCCTTAGCACATCACCGTCGCGCTCCAGCTGTCCGCCGCAGATGAACCGTGACGCACGCGCCTCAGCATACACACGCGCCTCCGTCCCGAAACGCTCCCCGACGAGGGCAAGATTAAGCCCCTTACGTGTGCGCAATGCGGTGAAAACAAACTCGTTATACTGCTCATCACGCGTCAGTGTCTCCTCTTCGGAAAACGGCCACCCCTCCTCTATCGCACGGCAATAGCGCAACGTGTGCGCCACATTGTTGCTCCGCCTGCGCCCGTCGAACGAATATGCCCCCGCGCCGAGGCCGATATATGGAGTGTAGTCCCAATACGCGCTGTTGTGGCGCGACTCATAGCCCGGCCGCGCAAAGTTCGAAATCTCGTACTGCTCATATCCCGCCTCGCCCAGCCGCCCGCACAATTCAGAGAACATATCGGCAGCCGTGTCGTCATCCATCGGCGCAATGCGCCCGGCCTCCATCAGCTTCGCAATCTTAGACCCCTCCTCGAACATAAGCGAATAGGCCGATATGTGCTGCACGCCGAGCGACAAGGCCGCATCGAGCGTCCTGCGCCAGCTCTCCACGGTCTGCATCGGCAGCGCATACATAAGGTCGATGCTCACATTGCCGAACCCCGCATTCTGCACACACCGTACAGCCTCCGCCCCACGCGCTGCCGTATGGCGGCGGTTGAGCCACTTCAACTCTCCTTCGTCAAAGCTCTGTATGCCGATGCTCACGCGGTTGAACGGCAGGGAGCGCAGCATCTCCGCATACTCGCGGGTAATGTCCTCTGGGTTGCACTCCACGGTCCACTCCTCCACTGCCGACAAGTCCCAATGCGCCGCAAGCCCCTCCACGATGCGCGAGAAATCCTCGTGCGAAAGCAGTGACGGCGTGCCGCCACCGAAATAGACAGTACGCACCTGCGCATCGCCTAGATACCCGCGCCGCAGCCCCATCTCTCTCACCAGCGCATCGATGTAACGCCCTTTCAGCCCGATGTTCGTCCCCGACAGGAAGTCGCAGTAGATGCACCGCTGCGTGCAAAAAGGTATGTGTATATATATTCCAGCCATAATTATTTTATCAGGTATGCCATTACAAAGATAGCGAAAGGTGAGTGCAATGGCAACAAACTTGTTTGATTGCCTTTGCCGAACCGCATCCTATCTTGTACGTCAGGTACAAAGATAGTGAAAGTCGAACACAAAAGCGGCAAACCCGTTTGGCTGCTTTTGTTGAGACGCATCCTATCTTGTACCGTCAGGTACAGAGATAGCAAAAACAGATGAACATATCCAACTGTATTACCCTGACTTTTGCGTATCTTTGTTTCACGAAGACAGCTTTGTCTCGGCATAATCAAAGCGAACTTTGCTTCTGCACTCGACTTTGCGTATCTTTGTCATGTATCACCAAAAACACTACACAAATGAAAAGAGCAATCATTTTTTTCTTTGTCCTTTTGGCCACACTGGCAACCGGGGCACAAATCACCACCGAACCAGCCATTATCACGGCAGGTTACCGTGGAGAAATCACAGTCCTGTTCAATCCGGAAGAAGGCAATAAGGGCATGGTCGGCGCAACCGAGTGCTTTGCCCACACAGGCCTGATAACCAAAGAAAGCTCAAACGGCTCTGACTGGCAATATGCAACCCCAGTATGGCGCGGCGGTGAGGAAAAATACAGAATGACACGCGATGGAAACCTATGGAGACTCGTCATACCGAACATCTATACATATTACGACTGCCCTGAAAACACCGAGATACTACGCATGGCGTTTGTATTCAACGACGGTCCAAACGGATCTAAAGAGGGCAAAACCGCATCAGGCGGCGACATATTCGTAGATATACATAAGGAAGATTTCATCGTCCGCTTCGCATCGCCTGGGAAAAACTCGTTAGTCAATGTGGGAGACGTGATTGACATCACTGTCTCCTCCTCAAAAATGGCATCTTTAGTTCTCTCAGCCAATAGAGAGGAAATAAAGGCATCGGAAGGAGTGGAACTCTCTTATACTTTTACTTTTACAGAAGCCGGCAACTACATATTCACAGCGGACGCTACTGCCGATGGACGTTCTGTCCATGACACTGTAACCGTATGCTCAAGCAGCGAACCAGATATCGCCGCACGGCCTACAGGAACTGAATGCGGAGTAAACTATGACCCTGAAGACCCGACACGCGCCACGCTCCTATTCTTCGCCAAGGACAAGAATGGCGTAACACCTGAGAATGTCTATGTATTAGGCGACTTCAACGAATGGAGCTATTCGTCCGAATATCAGATGAAAAAGGACAGTGAGACAGGTTACTTCTGGCTACTTTTGACCGGACTCGAACCTGGCACGGAATACGCTTACCAATATACTGTCAAAACGCACGACAAAACTGTGATTGTCAGCGACCCATACGCAGAAAAGGTGCTTGATGGATGGAACGACAATTACCTTACCGAGGAATACCCAAACCTCAAACCATTCCCCGCACAGGCTACGACAGGACTCGCGGCCGTCTTACAGACCGGACGTGAAGAGTTCGTATGGAGCGACGCCACTCTCGATTTCCGCAAACCGGATAAAGACAATCTCGTAATCTACGAACTATGGATACACGACTTCAGCGCAGGCCGCACCATACGCGATGTCACCGCTCGCCTTGACTACCTTTCACAACTCGGCATAAATGCCATAGAACTTATGCCAATCACAGAATTTGACGGCAACATAAGTTGGGGTTACAACCCCAACCACTATTTCGCGCCAGACAAGGCATACGGCACGGCAGATGATTACAAAACTTTCATTGACGAATGCCACAAGCGCGGCATAGCCGTTCTGCTCGATATGGTGTTCAACCAGTCCACAGGCAGCCACCCATTCGCGGCACTCTATTGGGATAGCGCTAACAACCGCACGGCTGAAAACAACCCTTGGTACAACGTCACCGCACCTCACCCATACAGCGTGTTCCACGACTTCAACCACGAATATAACGGGACACGCGAACACTTCAACCGCGTCATGCGCTTTTGGATTGACGAATACCATATTGACGGATACCGCATGGATCTGACAAAAGGGCTGACAAACAAATCGACCACAGAATCCACAGCCTCTGGCTATGACGCCTCGCGTATAGCCATAATCAAAGGATATTACGATGCGGCACGTCAATCAGATCCAAATGTCATATTCATCATAGAACATTTCTGCGATACCCGCGAGGAACAGGAACTCGTGGACTACGGCATCATGCCTTGGCGCAACCTGAACAACAGCTTCAGCCAGACTGCCATGGGATGGCTCACAGACGGTGATGACCTCAGCGGTGCGAACAAGAGCGGATGGGTCTCTTATGCCGAAAGCCACGATGAAGAACGCAATTTCTACAAAGCCAAGGCATTCGGCAAAGAGAACATCAAAAACGATGAGACAGTACGTCTAAGCCGAGTACCGCTCAATGCAGCCTTCTGCCTGATGGCCAAAGGGCCTAAGATGCTATGGCAGTTCGGAGAACTCGGCTATGACTTCAGCATCACCGACAACGGATCCGACCGCACAGACCCCAAACCCGTACCAGAAATTCTCGGATGGTACAAAACCTCACTCAGAATAGAACAGTACATAAAAGTTGCACAAATGCTACAGCTAAAAGCACGCCACTCTGACCTCTTCCTCAACGGTACTTGCACTGCTCCGGCATCATCTGGGGTAGCCGCACGCCTTATACGCTGGCAAAACGGCGAAGACCGCATGGTCATAGCAGGAAATTTCTCAGCTACTGACGATGCATACCTGTCACCGTTCCATGTCACAGGGACATGGTTCGAATACTTCTCAGGAGAGGAACTCTCGGTAAGCTCTACATCTCAACAGATCACTCTCCGACCAGGCGAACTACGTATCTATACGCCCTCGCCCGAAGAACTGCCAGCAATAGACATCGATGACCTCCCCGCCGACATTACAGTGACCCACATGCCGCAGGATGGCATCACAGTCTGGCCTACGCTCTCTGACGGGATTATATATATCACACCGGCAGAACACGTAGAAAATGTCACTCTTTACACTCTTGGCGGCGTATGTGCCATGCAGTGTGGACATACAGAAGGAAGCATAGATATCTCCCACTTGCCAGTCGGCCTCTATCTCATGGCAGTACGCACAGCGACAAACGAATACGCATTCAAGATATATAGGAGATAACCAACCGCCTATGGCCACAAACTTATGGCCGTAACGACAGCAGACCTTCCGGCCATACGCATTTTATGCCTACCAAATAAAAAGAGCAGCCATCCATAGGAAAAACCATGGATGGCTGCACAATTAATAATCTGATACAAAAGAAGTTATTGAGCCTCTTCCTTACACTTAGGCAATGTCAGATTCTCAAACTCATAGACCTTGTCATTCATCTCACGGTCTGAAATCTTACGGTTGCCTTGAGCCTCGGCACAATCAGCTCCTTCTGCAGCCTCTTTCAGTTCCCAATATTGGCCTCCACCGACACCTACGGCAAGATATTTATACTCCATATCAAGTTCGCAGTTCTCTATTGACACTGTCCATACCGTGCGATCTTCATTCGGAGTTAACGCAGTAGCTGTAGTGTTCCATCCGTTCATTCCGCCAGCTATATGAAGAGTACAGCTGTCTACAAGAGGTTCTGTCAGAGTAGCAGTAAACTGGATTGTATAAGTCTCGGCCGGAACGCATGGGTTCTTCTTCCATGCGTGTGCGCGGATATAAACAACATCGGCTCCTTCCTGCACACCGAGACCCTTCTCACCGTTATACTCATCGTAAAGTTCAGCAGCACCCTCGATTACTTCACATTCGTTGACCACCTCGCCCGCATCGTTCGTCTGCGCGAACCACTGATAATCCCAGCTTGAAGGGAAGGTGCCGTCAGATGCAAGCTGACAAGGCTTACCAGAAGCGATATACCCTTCCTTTGACGAACCTTCAGGATTCGGGGTAAACTCAGTCCTATACCAGCCCTGATAGCCATCTATGGGTTCAAACCTTACCATCTGGTTCAGGTCGCTCTGCGATGCCGAGCCGTTATAATCCCCGGCAAACACAAGACCGTTGCATACTTCAGCCTCATCCACCGTATTGAGAACGATGACCACCTTACCCTCCACAGGCTCAACCTCGGGCTGGTCTGTAACAGGAGGTGTGACTTCTATGCTGTCATTTCCTCCATTGTTGCCGTTGCCGCTGCCCGTATTAGGGTCTTCGCAAGCTGCAAACATAGCTGCTCCCACAAGGAGCGCACCCATCATGAATTTAAAACTCTTTTTCATAATGCATTGTTTTTAATTGGTTAATAACTCTGTTTCCTATTGCATGACCGGAGCAGGGAACAAATCAATAACCCTCGTTCTGGTCCAGATTGTTGTTTATGATTATATCTGACAGCGGTATAGGATAAAGGTTGCGGTACTCGTCAAAGTTCTTCCCGAGTTGAGCACCGCCTTGCCATTCCCAGTAATACCCTGTCTCGCCCCCGAACTTGCCGAAGCGTATCAAGTCCGAACGGCGGTAGCCCTCGCAGTAGAACTCGCGTCCCCGCTCATCGAGTATGTCATCGAGCGTAACGCCACTGAGAGGTTCCGCATTGGCTCTCTCCCTAAGTGCATTGACAGCATCGTCCACAGACATCGATACCATATTGCCGCCACGGAGCACTGCCTCTGCGTAATTGAGATATGCTTCGGCCTTACGCATAAGTGGCACATCCATATCCACCCACTGCGAATTGGATGGAGACCCGCCATCGGCATAGATATTGCTGAACTTGGTTATAGCCCATCCGCTTTTGAACTCATCGCTTCTGTTCGTACGACCCATGTTGCACACAAACACCGATGTGTCGTTATACACACGATAGTTGCAGAACAACGCGCGATCATCCTTCGCTAACCTCGTGAGAGTCGTGTCCTCGCCCTTGTACCGCATCTCTGCCACTGCATCCATAAACGCTTCATTAGTAGTGACATCACCTGTATGTATATCATCCTCATCATTCTTATACTCTATTCCATAGTTGCTTAGGTCAGGGAAAAAGAGCTTCACGAGCTGGCTTCTGGTACGGATACATTTCCACTGGTCCGTAGATCCCCACGGAGCCATGCCGTCAGTATGTGTAGCGGCAATAAGGAATTGTGCAGCACCGTATCCCCTCACATGCTCACCGTCCTGCGCTATGGCGAGTATCACCTCATTGTGTGCCGTATTTACACTACTGCGCATATCATTGTCTCCCATGAACAGATGTGCATAACTGTCTGCAAGAGTATATTTAGACGAACTGATCACACTGTCTGCGTAAAGAGCAGCCTTGTCGTAATACTCCTTGCACTCCGTCTCTTCCTTGTCGAGATATACGGCAGAACCAAGATACAGGCGCGAGAGCAGTAACCACGCGGCAGCCTTGTCAACACGATAATAGGCTGTCTTTGCAGTCATTGCGTCAGTCATGTCATCCTTGGCCACGAGCAGCTCTGTTTCTATGTAGTCGAACAGACGATCCTGTTGCGTGAACGGCATAGGATTCTCACTCAAGGCTGAAGCCGTCACTTTCGGTACATTGTTGCCGAACATATCGAGCAGATAATAATAATTAAGCGCGCGCATGAACCTCACCTCGGCCCGGCGGGTCGCCATATCGCCGTCCGTCATATCCTCAGTCTCCTCAAGGAATAGGTTGCACAGCGAGATATCGAAATATAGGCGAGAATAAAGACCTTTGACAAGAGTGTTACTCGAATTCCATGTGGCATTTCTTATATCATCCACACCGGCATCAGGCCATATCCAATACACCATATCGGCCGGGAACTCGTTGAGGGAAAACATCATGCGGTAGAATGCCGATGTTCCCTCATCCACTCCAGCCACATCAGGGCTGCCGTCCGGTCCGCGCTGTCCCGTTGTGCCGAGAGTGTTGTATATCTTGGTGAACAGCGCATCCACATCTATTTTCGATGACTGGTTCGGGTTGATAGACTCCACGTTGAGGTCTTCTACACATGAAGTTGCCGCGAAAAACGTCAGTGCGGTAACCAATCCATATAATAGCTTTTTCATAATTTCTCTGTCATTAATCGGTTATTAAAATTGCAGGCTGAGACCGCAGAGTACAGTCATCGAGCGTGGATACACATCCTTATCTATACCTGGATTGACGCTCTTGTTCAGACCGGATCCCTCTGTACGGAATGGCACTTCCGGGTCAAGACCGCTGTACTTAGTGAACAGCAGCGGATTCGAGACCGTAGCGAAGATACGCGCCTTGATTTTCGGCTCGTTGAATGTGTAGCCGAGTGTTATGTTATCCACACGCAGGAACGAGCCGTCCTCCACAAGCCTGTCTATCATGAAGCAGTTTGTCGAGGTTATGTTCGTGCTGTTTTTCATCTCATCATACATATTGACCGCTCCCCACAGCAGGTTGGTGTAGCCGCCCTCACGTTCCGGAGTGGCCGCCCCGTACAGCTTGTTTCCCTTGACATCGTTGTACACATAGTTCCCGAAGTTGGCGCGGAGCGTGAAGCCGAGATCGAAATTGTAAAACTCCCATTTGCTCTGGAAGCCCAGCATCACCTTCGGCATTGCGCTGTGATACGCCACGAGATCCTTGTCGTTGATATTCGGATCATCGTCCTGATTCACGATATAGAGCTGACCATTCGTATCGTAAGCGGTCTCATAGACAAAGAACGTGTTTGCGGCATAGCCCTCCTGATGGCGCTGTATCGTATTGCCTGTACCTGCCGATATGCTCCCGGTAGCCACATAATATTCCTCATTGCCCGCATTGCCGTTGAGGCTCACGATCTTGTTGTCGTTATACGTCACATTGAAGCCAAGATCCCATTTCAGCCGCTTGTTGTCTATAGCCACTGCGTTTATAGCGAACTCAACACCCTGATTGGAGAGCGAACCGATGTTCTGCGGCAGACGGTTGCTGAAGTTCGTGCCTATGGCTACATCCACCGTAGAAATGAGGTCTGTAGTCAACCGATAATAATAATCCAATGATCCAGTAATGCGATTGTTTGCGAAACCGAAATCCAGACCGGCATTGTAGGTCGTTGTCTTCTCCCATGTCAGATCAAGATTGTACGCCATCGGACGGCTTGTCTGCATCCATATATAATCTCCTGTCTCAGGATCAATCTCGCCGAGAGTGCCGTCAGCATAATCCTGGCTCTGCTCATAGAGTATCAGACCTACATAGTCGCTTCCTATATCCTGCTGACCCGTGATACCCCAACCGAGGCGCAACTTAAGGTCTGACACCGCGCTCACATCTTTGAGGAAAGCCTCCTCTTTTATCTTCCATCCCAATGCCACTGACGGGAAAAGACCCCACTGCTTGCCGGGAGCGAACTTTGACGAACCGTCTCCGCGCACCGTCGCGGTAATCATATAACGGTTAAGTGCAATATAGTTAACACGGCCGAAGAAAGAGACAAGATAGCTTTCACTCGCATCTTGCAGATACTTATAACCGTTCTGCGCACTGGGGGTCAACGGGTGCGTATCGCGGAAATATCCGCACCCCTCGTCCACACTCTCATACTTGAAATGCTGCCACTCGTAACCAGCCATCACATCAAAATGATGGTTCTCGTTGAAATCCTTGTAATACTGGGCATAAGCGTTGAACTGCAAGTTGTATTTAGACTTGTGGTTCGTACCGTACCATCCATAATAGTTATTCGAATATGAATATGGAGAAATATCCGTGTTCTGGATACCATACGAATAGTCCGCGCCGAAATTGGCATGAAGCCTCAAATCCTCAAGACCGTGTATCTTATAATCACCCTCGATGTTACCTATAAACGTCCCCGCATGAGAGCGGTCGTTCTTTAGGTTCAGCAGAGCCACGGGGTTCTGGGGCGTATTGCTGTTGGTCATGTACAGCCAGTTCGGGTCGCCTATACCGTCAGCCGATTTTGGGGTCTGGTAATATCCGCCGAACTCGGGATAAGTATCATCGTATACCGGACGCGTGGGATCCATGCCTAAAGCCGCACCCACTGCTCCTCCGTCAGCGAATCTGTTCCCGATATACATACCCTTGGCATTCACATTGAACGTCAGGTGGTCATCGAGAAACGACGGACTGAGGTTGACAGAAGCCGTCACACGGTTCATGTCCGATGTCTTTACCACTCCGTTCTGGAGCGTATAACCGAGCGATACGCGGTACGGCATATTCTTCAGGCCGCCAGTTATATTGAAATTGTGGTCAGTATTGACCGCCGTACGGAATATCTCCTTCTGCCAGTCGGTATCGTACGAGCCGAGACCTCCGAGTTTGTTCTCAAAGCCGTTGCTACCCAACCAGTCCCTGTATTGCGATGCGCTCATCACCTCCATGCGGTTGGTCAACACACTGGCCGACATATTGCCCTCGTATGAGAACGTGGGCTTCTGCCCTGCGCGTCCTTTCTTGGTTGTGATTATGATGACACCATTCGAGGCGCGTGAACCGTAGATAGCCGTAGCCGATGCATCTTTCAGCACCGTAAACGTCTCAATATCATTCGGATTGACCATAGCCAGCGGGTTCGACACTCCCTGTATGCCGTTGTTGTCCATCGCAAGGCCGTCTATGACGATAAGCGGGTCATTCGATGCCGAAAGCGACGAGCCGCCTCGTATGCGGATGGCCGCGCCCGCGCCCGGGTCACCTCCCACCGTTGTGACATTCACTCCGGCTATCTTACCCTGCATCATATCCTGTGCATTCGTAGTAAGACCTTTATTCATCATGTCTGGCTCAATGGCCGTCACCGAACCCGTAGCATCATCTTTCTTAACAACTCCATAGCCGATGACCACCACATCGTCAAGTAACTCGGCATCCTCCACAAGCGTAATATTGAACGAACGCTGGCTACCGACCGTGATTTCCTGAGTCTTGAAACCCATATAGCTCACCACAAGAACAGCATCCGACGGGACATCAAGAGTGAAGTTACCGTCATAATCCGTGATTGTACCGTGCGTCGTACCCTTGACCTGAATAGTCGCGCCTATCGCCGGCTCTCCTGTCTGGTCCTTCACGACACCACTCACAGACACATCCTGCGCCGACACCGCCACACCGCATAACAGCATGACTATCAACACAAACAGGCTGCGCATCTTTGCGTTGAAATCAGAAATTACCATGCAATTAAATTTTAAGGTTTAGAAATAATCTAGGTTAGAAATCTTTTTTACCCTTCTGCCACAACAGTGGCTACAAATCTTTTGCAAAGGTACACAGTTTTTCCAAAAAGGACAAAAACACAGCGCCAAAAGAAATCCGGCATTACATCGGCCTCACACACCGACATTACACAACCCGCCCTCACTATTATTAAAAGTTAAAAACACGTACTCTCAACCTATCCGCAGGCTACTCTCGCCTTAACTTGAAACCAAAGCTAAAGTACGTGTTTTTAAGTTTCACACCACCGTCCTTGCAACCCTATCGCATTCTCGGAAAAAGAAGCCCGCCATTCGACGTGTGTTTGTCGATGGCGGGCTTCATACCTTGAATTGCTGACACTCGTTTATGTTCTGTCCGTCATATTCACCGGTTCAAAGGTTATAATATCTTTTGAACCACATGATTGTCTTCTCAATCCCGTATATCAATTTCGTATTAGGCCTGAAACCAATCTCTGTTTCAAGTGCTGATGTATCTGCAAACGTACAATACACATCACCTAGCTGCATCGGTAAAAAAACTTTATCGGCTTCCATACCTACAACATCTTCTATAGTCTTGATAAAATCCATCAACTTAACAGGAGAAGAATTTCCGACATTATAAATCCTATACGGAGCTGAAGAGCGACTGGGATTTGCGCACTCCGCATTCCAAGACGTATCAGGAGATGGGACAATATGTGCAATACGGACAACACTCTCTACTATATCGTCGATATACGTGAAATCTCTTAACATATCACCATTGTTGAAAACCTTTATAGGTTTCCGTCTCAAAATCGCATCGGCAAACAGGAAAGGAGACATATCTGGTCTCCCCCACGGTCCATACACCGTAAAAAAACGCAATCCTGTTGTAGGCAAACCATAAAGATGACTATATGCGTGAGCCATAAGTTCATCCGATTTCTTCGTTGCTGCATATAGACTCACGGGATGAGCTATACCATCATTTTCTGAATACGGTATTTTCCCATTAAGCCCATACACGCTGCTCGAACTCGCATATAACAAATGCTTGACTTGCATCACCCTGCATCCTTCTAACACGTTTATAAAACCGTCCACATTACTCACCACATAAGCATACGGATTCTCTATCGAATACCTTACCCCTGCCTGCGCGGCTAAGTTTATAACCATGTCAAACTCCTCGTTGGCAAACAACATAAGCATAGCCTGCCTGTCCTCAAGATTCATACGTATAAACCTATAACCTTCATACAGATTGCTCCGGCATAATCTATACCAGCTAACCTTATGCCTGTCTATCCCGGCCTCCTGTAGTCTGCCATATTTAAGATCTGGATCATAATAATCATTGATATTATCCAAACCTACAACCTCATCACCTTCTGCCAGCAAACGCTGCACAACAAACGACCCTATAAAACCTGCCGCTCCTGTCACCAATATTTTCATAACTCCTATATTGACTCTAAATATCTTAGATACTGTTCAGTCACAATATCCCATGTATAATTTTCCTTTACCTCCTCAACATTCTTTTCGGCCATCAGGCTGAGAGCCGCCTGATCGTCTACACAATATCTGAAAGCCTCAGAAAGGTCTCCGACATTTCCCGGCCTAACATAGACGGCATTAGCCTGTAAAACGGCCTTGTTGGCCTCTATATCCGTCGCGATTACAGGCAGCCCGTAGCTCATAGCCTCCAGCAGTGCTATCGAGAGACCTTCCATTGCAGATGGCAGACAGAACGCGTAAGCATAACGCAGTAAGGTCTCTTTCTCCTCCCCGTATACATTGCCGACAAACTTTATATTCTCATTTCCTGACGCTAAGTCTTCCAATCTCTTCACATATTTGGGATTGGCGGCATTCGAGCCGGCAATCACCATGCAGAAACCGCCGATACCGCTATCCTTGAACGCCTTTATAAGACAGTCTATATTCTTCTCCTGCGAAAGCCTGCCTAAAAACAGGAAATACCTGCGCTGAAGCAAACCAAACCTCTTCAGCACATCGCTCCTGTCCGCATCTTGCTCTGTCGGCATATTTACTGCCGTAGGTATATGGGTCGTAGCCCTCCGGTAATGTTTCTCAAAATAGCGCACTTGCTCCTTTCCAACTGCTATCACATTCGTATTGGTGTATGCCGTCAATAACTCCATAAACTTCAGTATCCATTTCTGCAAAATGGTATATTTACTGCGCCTCCACTCAAATCCATGTTCCTGTAACACCGTCTTGAATCCGAAAATACGCGCTATAAAACTCCACATTGACGGCGGCCACGCATTATAATGTATCACATCAGCATCCTTTTCTCGGACGATGGTCATTAGCGTAGCCTTTAGCCCGACCCAAGGTTTGCATAATATATTACTGCGCGGACCTTTCACATAAACCACTTTAACCCCGTTTTCGTATACGGTCTCATCATGATCACTCTCACAATATACCACAGGATTATGTCCCCTCTCAACCAGTTTTCGGGACAAATTATACATATACGACTCTATGCCTCCAAGGGCGTGATATTCACGCCCTCCGATAAAAATGATTTTCATATAACTTTATGTGAAATATATTATAGCAGCTCGGAATAGCGGCTGAAGAATAATGATGGAGAGAAATTCTCACGGAGATGTAAATTCCCTTTACGTCCGAAGTTATTGCGCATCGACAAATCGTCCAAAAGCATGCCTATAGAATTTGCAATGGCGGAATAATCACGGACTCTATGCAAATAGCCGTTAACTCCGTTCATGACCAGACGGTTGTTATCACCGACATCTGTACACACCACAGGGAGGCTGAAATCCAACGCCTCCATTATCGAATTGCTTGTTCCCTCAAATAGG
This sequence comes from Candidatus Aphodosoma intestinipullorum, assembly GCA_017694515.1. Classification (GTDB taxonomy): domain Bacteria; phylum Bacteroidota; class Bacteroidia; order Bacteroidales; family Paludibacteraceae; genus Aphodosoma; species Aphodosoma intestinipullorum. The sequence goes on along the minus strand of JADIMV010000143.1, from coordinate 1,104 downwards.
GACGTGGAAAGATAGATATCTGCATTATGCATCAGTTCCTTTACATTTGGAGGGTCAATCGAAATCGTAGTGCAGCCTTGTATGCCGTAATCTACTATCCACCGCCTTATTTGCTTTTCAAGAACACCATAACCGACTATATTAAACCGGAAATCTTTCCTATCATGCAGAACAGCTATAGCCTTAATGGCCGTCAGATAATCTTTTTGAGGTACAAACCTGCCTACCGTTATTATTTCTTTCTCTCGTTTGTCCGGGCGGGAGACGGGAGGTGAAACATCTGGATAGCAATTAGGGATAAAGATACATCTGTCTCTTCTGAACCCTCTGCTCACAAATGCATCAAGACCCGATTGGCAATTAAAAACAGTACCTGTCGCCCAACGGTTATGGACATACTTTTCAAAAATAAATTTGGTATATGGCAGCTGTGAATTTCTTATCCCGTTGTATATTTTACCAACACCTGCTCTTCTGCCCGCATAACAGCCTAATACATCTGGAGTGGTCAGATAGTTAAACATTACATCTATCTTGTTCTCTGATAGAATTGACCTCAATTGCCGCACTTTTGAAAACGCATTTCCATAAATAAAATGCCTTATAACAGAACTCATTTCGAGTCTTCTGACATTCGGCGCATGATCCTCATGCCGAGAATCCAGCGTTATGAGATGCACTTCATGCTCTGATGACAGCATGGCAGCTAATATAGTAGCCTGCTTCTCTGCGCCTCCTGACCTGAGGGTAGGTACATATACAGCTATTCTTTTCATACATTTTTGGTCATATTATTTATGTGACCTGTCCTTAATATAGCGTGCGGGATTGCCTGCCCACACCTGATATGGTGGAATATCTTTAGTCACGACTGCCCCGGCACCTATGACAGCCCCTTTGCCGATTGTCACAGAATTACAGATTATTGCTCCCATTCCAATGAAAACATCATCTTCTATAACCACATTTCCTATTCTGAAATTTCTCCCCGGCACAGACGGATCAAAAAAGTGGGTCAATATCTTCACTCCGTCCGCGATGGTCACATTTTTCCCAAGGCTTATCCTTTCCGGGGCGACACGGTCAAACACCACATTCTTATAT
>JADIMV010000142.1 GCA_017694515.1 Candidatus Aphodosoma intestinipullorum | reverse complement strand
TCATCATGAACATCTGTTCGGCCCTCACGGCTTACTGATTCTTCGACAACAAGCCGCAGGCGTTGCCGGTCCAATTCGAGAGCAGCACGCAATTTGCCATGTTTTAAGCGGCCGTTATCCCGAACTCGCGTCTCTCCTTAGCTCTCAGCTATCTCCTCCCTATCCTCTCCTTAGCGATTCGACATTCTTGCATCAAAATCGCGCTAAAATGTGCAAATCGCAAACCTCATCGTCACAGTGCATATTATACCCACCCCGCTAAGAAATTGCGCTCTCCGCGGCGAACCGCAGGCTTATATCGGACTTACGTAAAGAAAAGAAGCGTATAATTATCAGCTCATTGCGCATAATGACGGTGAAGTTCGCGGGCATATCTGAGACACTCAGGATTATCAGTGTCTATAAGTTCCGGGGGCAATACAGGAATCCGCAGAAGTGTACCCACCGGCACATTATTCGGGTCAGAAATATGATCCATATTGGCCTCATATATATACGGCCAGAACACCTTGTCGCCAAACTGCTTATAAGCGACCCACGCCAACCGGCTGCCGCGTGTGACTTCAACGGTATCAGAAAACTCCGAGTAACGTCTCTCCCGGTCAAACATCGCGATATGCGCCGACGATGGCACTTTGGCCACCGTGACGGCCTTGCACTCCAGCTCATGCTCCGCCACAATCTTCTCTCCGGCAGTCATTTGTCCTGACTGGACAGACAACTCCCCGTCCGCCTCAACATCAGCGGCCGCCTCATTATCCTGCATCCCGCGGCCATCAATGCCTTCGAGTATTGCAATTGTATCTTGCATATAAAAGCTATGGCCATCACACGACCGGGCAACTTTCTTATCTTCGTACAGGAACTGCTCTTGATTATCTATATTGTTTTCTATACTGAAAAACAGCACCACACCAACCACAGCAAAAATAACAACCAATGCCACCAACCCGGCGAACACAAAATTAAAGGTGTGATGCCTGCGCACTGGGGCAGCACGCTCCAACATCTCCCCGGCAGAATAAAGCCCGTCATCTTCCGCAGGTGCAGCACTGCCTGTTGGAGCATCCTCAGCTGCCTCAGACGCATCCTCTGTCCGTAACGTATTACCGTCCGCCGCTTCTGCGACATCTTCACCTTTTACCGTATTTATATGCTGTCCGTCACAGGGCATACCATCTCCCTCGGCATTGTTTTCCTCTGTACCTATCAATATGGATTCCTTCTTGTCATTCCCAGCCTCGGCCTTATCATCCCCCGTCACTTCTTCTGCGACACAATTTCCATCACTCTCTGAAGAGAGCGAGCCGCCCTGTATATCGGACAATATATCCTTCAACGCCTCAGCCTGATCCGCCAATTTCTGTATCGGCAGTTCGTAATCATCGCCGCCCGCCTCATCGGGCAGTTCTTCAGGTTCATTGTCCGACAGTTCTACCATTTCAAGGTGTGCAAGCGGTTCATTCACCAAGTCGCGAAGCGATGCGTCCGGCGTGAAGCTGACCTTATAATGCCCTGCTATCTCCATCGCCTCGCCTGTCTGCACATTGACGCTGCGCCTGGGTTCATTCCACACCAAACGGAATGTGCCGAGACCGGAAATCTTGACCTGTCCATCCTCCGTGAGCCCTTGTTCTACAACACTCTGCAACTCGCGGAGAAACAGAGTCACATCACCTGTACCCCTGCCTGTCTTGCGGGCAATAGAGGCTGCAAAATCACGGCCGCTTATCTTCGCGCTCATAGCTCGGGCAGGTTTTTGATTTTACTTTTCAGGGAGACTGACGGACGGAATGCGAGTACCAGCTTAGGCGGTATCAGCATACGCTTCCTCGTCATGGGGTTAACCACTACCCGCTGTTCCTTCTGCCGCACCTCCAAAGTTCCAAGGCCGAGAAACGGCAGTTCATCTTCACCCTCGCTGAACCGCTCCGTGTACTCATCCACAAACAGCTTCATCAACCCGGCCACCTCTTTCTGTGACAGCGAAAGACGGCGGGAAAGCTCAGTCTGTAACTCCTTATTATTCATATCCCATCTCCCTGTGCTTCATTTCCTTGTCATTCATCAACGAGAGCCACACCTATCGGCTCGGCATACAAGTCGTACATCTCCGACCCGGTAATGCGAACCTTGTAGAACTCACCGGGCATCAGCTCCATGCTCTTGTCAATCAGCACTTCGCCGTCTACTTCAGGCGAATCGTACTCGGTGCGACCCACATAAAAATCATCCTCTTCGCGGTCAATAACCACAGTCATCACCCGTCCAACCTTCTCCGCACCTATCTCTTCGGCCACAGCCTCCTGCAATGTCATTATCTCCTCCAGACGCGCCTGCTTCACATCGTCAGGCACATCGTCCTTATAGTTGATGTTCGCGTATGTACCCTCCTCGTCCGAATAGGCGAACGTGCCGAGACGCTCGAAACGCATCTCCGAGACAAACTCTTTCAGTTCCTCGAAATCTTCCTCAGTCTCGCCCGGATGACCTACAAGCAGTGTTGTGCGTATATGTATGCCCGGAACCTCCTCCCGTATGCGCTTCAACAGCGCGTATGTCTCAGCCTTGGTCACATTACGGCGCATCAGCCGGAGCATATTGTCCGAGATATGCTGCAACGCTATGTCAAGATATGCGCACACGTTAGCATGACGGCGCATGACGGGCAGTATGTCGTATGGGAAATGCGCCGGATAGGCGTAATGCAGGCGCAACCACCGTAACCCCTCTATCGAGGCCAACGCATCGATAAGTTCTGCAAGGCGGTTCTCCTTATAGAGGTCGATGCCGTAGAATGTCAGATCCTGTGCTATCAGCTGTATCTCCTTCACACCTTTCGCCACAAGGCTTTCCGCCTCGGTCACTATATCCTCGAAACGGCGCGAGCGGTACTTTCCGGTTATAATCGGAATAGCGCAATACGAGCATGTACGGCTGCACCCCTCGCCTATCTTCAGGTAGGCGTAGTGTGCCGGAGTGGTGAGTATGCGCTCATCGCCTGTTGCATCATCAAACTCCTGTCCGAGTTCGCGCAGTATGCCCGGCCAGTCGAACTTGCCGTAGAACGCATCGACTTCACTTATCTCCTCGCGCAACTCACGCGCATAACGCTCCGACAGACAACCCATGACGAAGAGCCTCCCTATCTTCCTGCGCTTCTTGGCCGCCGCCAGTTCGAGTATCATATTGACCGACTCCTCCTTGGCATCACCAATGAAACCGCACGTATTCACCACCACTACAGCTCCCTTCACATCGCTGCTGTCATGATAGACCTCGTAGCCCAGCCTGCGGAACTGCGCCATCAAGCGTTCCGAATCAACAAGGTTCTTCGAGCATCCGAGAGTGATTATATCGACCCTGTTCTTTACCATACTTCCTACAAAAACATACGTTAGATGCCGCCGAACAACGAATCGACAAACTCCTCGCGGTTGAACAGCTGCAGGTCTGTCATACCTTCACCGAGACCGATATACTTGACCGGTATCTTGAACTGGTCCGATATCCCTATAACCACACCGCCTTTCGCCGTTCCGTCCAACTTGGTGATAGCCAGCGATGTGACCTGAGTAGCCTTAGTGAACTGTTTAGCCTGCTCAAAAGCATTCTGCCCCGTCGAGCCGTCCAACACAAGCAGCACCTCATGCGGCGCGTCGGGCACAACTTTCTTCATCACATTCTTTATCTTGGTCAACTCGTTCATCAGGTTTATCTTGTTGTGCAGCCGTCCCGCAGTATCGATTATCACCACATCCGCGCCGTTTGCCTTGGCCGATGCCAATGTGTCATACGCCACCGACGCGGGGTCAGCCCCCATGTTCTGCTTGATGACCGGCACCCCCACACGCTCACCCCACACCACAAGCTGCTCTACCGCCGCAGCACGGAATGTGTCCGCCGCGCCGAGATAGACCTTCTTCCCGGCCTCCTTAAACTGATATGCCAGCTTGCCTATCGTGGTTGTCTTACCCACACCGTTCACGCCGACAACCATTATAACGTATGGCCCTTGCCGCCCTTCAATGGAGAAACCTTCCACATCACCGCCACTGTTCTCCGCAAGGAGTGCGCATATCTCGTCGCGCAGCACACGGTTCAGCTCATCAGTGCCGACATACTTGTCGCGCGCCACACGCTGCTGTATCCTTTCGATAATCCTCAATGTCGTGTCCACCCCGACATCCGATGTAATCAAAGCCTCTTCAAGGTTGTCCAACACCTCATCGTCAACCTTCGATTTGCCGACCACCGCACGGGTCAGTTTGCTGAACACATTCTCTTTCGTCTTTTGCAGACCCTTGTCGAGCGTCTCTTTCTTCTCCTTGGAGAAAAAACTGAAAATTCCCATATCTCATTTACTTTCTTAATATTCAAAATTATCACCGCACCCGTAATCCGACGCCAAGGCACAAATATAGCGAACCGCGTCCTGACTTACAACACGAAATACAAAGGTAGTGATTATTTTACAAATATCATACCGCTAAGGACTGCATTCTACATACATAACACCCTGACAGCAACCGACATACATACCGCCAAAACATTTTTTGGAAAAACGCCTTCATTTTTCCTTGAAAAAACTTTGACAGTTTCAAAAAAAAGCACAATTTTGAACCGTCAAAACAGTAAGGCCACCGACAGAGTGTGCCACCTTACGCTTACATTATCTTTAAATCTAATAATCAAGCAGTTGCAAAACAGTATTTAATCTATGGAAGAGCTGAAGTCAAACAGAAAAGAGCACGTGATTGTATTTTCCAAGGTCATAAAGGCGGGGAAAAGGGTCTACTATCTTGATGTCAAGCAGAACAGGAGCGGAGAGCTGTTCCTTACAATAACCGAAAGCAAGAGAAAAACGACGGAGGACGACAACGACTCTCAGGTACAATATGAGAAGCACAAGATATTCCTCTATCAGGAAGACTTCGACAAATTCAAGGACGGGTTTGCCGAAGCCCTCGGCTACATAAACAGCTGGAATGCGAGCCATCCCGATGAGTACAGAAGGCAGATACAGCGGTATAACAGCATGAAAAAGGACGACAGCACCGCATTTACTCAGACGCGGACTGACGAAGGACAGACAGACGACTTCTCTTTCGACAACAGCAAATATAACGTCGAGATGGACTTCTGACTCGTCAGAATTACCTCACTTCTATCATATCAGCACACGCCGCATATCGTATGTGGCGCGTGTTGTTGTCTGCCGTGACCTGCCGTCCCGACCCGATATGGCTTTTCCATGACTCTGTATTCTGCGCCTAATCCTGCCGTCCCGACTCTTCCTACACACCATACGTATCATAACCACGAAAAAAAGACGCCGGACTTCACAGTCCAGCGTCTCACCCTTCTGTTCATTTATTAACCTAAAAACATCGTAGTTATGAAAACTCCAGATGTACCTTATCCACAGTAGAAATACTCTTTTACAAGAGCCATTATCTTATCTTCATTGTTTCCGAGCTCCTTTCTGAGATTAGCGTCCTTATAGTCGGAAAGTTTCTTCACCAGACCGTCTATCAGACGCGGAGAGAACACCCCGTGCGCCTCATACACAGCGCGCTGCTCTTTCAGGCGTGCAGCCGACTCCTCGCACGATGCGGGCAGCTGGCTCAGGCGCGCAAGAACCTCCTTGTGCTTCTCGTCAAATATATTGACATCCACATAGCGGTCTTTCGCATACTGCAATCCGTTCTCCATCTCGAAACCGTGACGTGCCGCTACTGCCAGTCCAGCGAGGAGCAGATATATGTCGGCCGAGCCGTCCGGGCAGCGGAACTCGACTGTCTGCTTGATTGACGTGTCGAAATTCGACGGTTTCTCAAGCGGATTGGCATCGCACACCATGCTGTTCGCTCCGGCACTCCATCCGAGCGGAACACGCACAAGCACAGAACGGTTGCGGTCGCCCCAGCAGATGTTTGTCGGAGCCTCCTGATGCGGCACAAGACGGAAATACGATGTCGGGTTCGTGTTGCCGAACGCCGTGAGCGACGGCGACAGATAGAGATAGCCCGCGATTGCTTTCAGAGCGTTCTCCGACAGAGAGCCGTCCGCCATGACCATAGCGTTCTTCTCGCCCTTCATCAGACGCGTATGTATGTGGAGACCGCTGCCCGCCTTACCAACTGTAATTTTCGGAGCGAAAGTGACATCCACGCCGTACTCGTCGGCCAATGTGCGGATAATCCATTTCGCCACCATCAGCTGGTCAGCCGCGTCCTCGAGATTTGTCGGCAGGAACTCTATTTCGTTCTGCTCATACATCAGGTCGCCCTTCGTGAAGTTACCCACCTCAGAGTGGCCGTATTTGATAAGGCCGCCCGCCTCGGCTATATATTTCATCGCCATGGCACGCATCTCCGCGCCCTTGTTGAACGGGGTCGACTCGTGATAGCCTCTCTGGTCAGCCGCGAGGAACAGGTCAGTCTTCGGACTTACCACATAATATTCCAGCTCGCCCATCACGTGATACGTCAGCCCCGTCACCTTCTTCAGTTCCTCATGCGCCTTGCGCAGGGTGTACTCCGGAGCCATCTCCAGCGGAGTGCCGTCCTTAGTGTAATAGCTGCAAAGGATGTCGACGGCGGGTATTTCGCTGAACGGGTTGCGGAACGCCGTACGGTAGCGCGGCACGACATAGAGGTCGCTCGCGCCCGCCTCGATATAGGGGAAAAGGCTTGAGCCGTCCACGCGCTCGCCACTGGTGAGGATGCTGTCCAGATAAGCCTCATCGTTGATTATGAAATTGAGGGTTTTCAGACGGCCATCCGCGCCGGGATAGCGCAGGTTGATCATCTCGATGTCGTTCTCCTTGACATATTTCACTATGTCAGCTTTCGTGAACTCCTGCTGAGGCTTTCCGAGGAAACGCACCAGCGGGTTTGGATTCAAACTTGTATTCATAGTATCTGAAATTAAAGATTTGTACCGCACATAATGAGGCATATCGGCAATGCCCCGTCCGGACGGCAAAGATACAACTTTTATTTCAAGTAACAATTCAAAATCAAACGCCACTTATTGCGGCAAGACCTGCCGCGATACAACGCCTGCATTTATTGTCCACTCGTACTCTCTTCTATTGTAAGAATAAGTTAAAAACACGTACTCTCCGGCCATCTTCCCATTACCCTCTGTTTAGGAAACACGTACCCTCACCCTGCCCTCAACCAAGCCTTGCCCTATGGAGGGGCTTCGGATAGGCTTCGGCGAGAGTACGTCTTTTTAACCACTTTTAATATGGCGACATGACCTGCCAGAAATACAGGCCGTGGAGAGCCGCCGTTACACGATAAATTCGTACCTTTGCGTGCTGGTGCAGACTGACGCGATGCATCACTGGAAAAGTATTCGGGAAACTACTAACGACAATACAGACAATCATGAGACGGGCTTACATACTTACCGCGCTGCTCCTCCTCATATATGCGGAAGCGGGGGCGCAGACATACATTATCAATGACACGACGGAACACCGTATAGGCATCCTTATGCCAGATGTCTCAACGGAATACACAATAGAAATACCGGAAGGCAAACATCCAAACCGGCTCACATTCAGCTCGCGCACAAATTCAATCTATATTCCGTATATAGGCACTCAGCCCGGGATGGGGGAAGTCTCAGTATCGGAATACGTCAATGGCGAATGGAAAGAGGTGTCACGCTTCACGCCTGACACCGTATATAAAGATTTCGGCCCGTACACAATCAACCCGCGTGCACACCTGCTCAAATTCAAAGCTGAAATCGGCGCGACTCTCTACAAATACATCCGCGACATACGTATCACAGAATACACGGGCGAAATCGTCGCCGAGCAGCAGACCATCACATGGGAGCAGTATCTCGACAACCTCACAGTAGGGAGCGAGACGGAGCTTACCGCGACTGCATCGTCCGGCCTTGCCGTCATCTATGAGAGCAGCGACTCGACAGTATGCGACCTGCGCGGCAGCACGCTCATCGCAAGGGCAGAGGGCATGGCCGTAATCACCGCCACACAGCCGGGCGACGACTTCTATGACAGCGCACCGGGCATCTCCACCTACGCCACAGTCCGCCTCCCGAGCTCACTGCCCGTCACAATGCCGGCCGCCGCACTCACGGCATACCCCAACCCTGTGAAAGATATGCTGAACATCTGCGGAGCGCCCATACACGCCGTCTCAATCTACAGCATGAGCGGGCAGCTCATGCTCTCCATCACGACAGACGGGGGCGACAGCCAGCAGATAGACTGCTCCGCCCTGCCGGACGGCATATACATAATGAACGTTGTCTCGGACAGCGCGGCACACCAATTGCACATTATTAAACTCACAAGGTAATGTGCCTATGCCTATGGCACACAAACGCATAAACGGACAAAACGGCATTGCGCGTGTGCCATAACGGCAGTCCGCACGCCATAAAGACAAGATTAAGGAGAAAGAAATATGCAGATAGAACAATTTTTAATGGACGACACGATAGAGACCCAGAGCAACATGATACCGCTCATGGCGGACGATGACGAAGTGCCGCTGGAGTGCAACGACGGCGACACGCTTCCCGTGCTGCCGCTGCGCAACATGGTGCTGTTCCCGCAGGTTGTGATGCCTGTCAACGTAGGGCGCAAGAAGTCGCTCCGCATAGTGCGCGAAGTCTACCAGAAAGAAGGCGAACTCTTCGTCGGCACACAGATAGACGCCACTGTGGAAGACCCGAAGAAGCCCGACCTCTGGCAGATAGGCACGATAGCGCGCATAGTGCGCATACTCGAGATGCCCGACGGTACTACCACGGTAATACTCCAAGGCAAGAAACGCGCCACGATGGGCGAATGCGTCAGCGAGATACCATACATGACCGCACGCATACACATACTCGAGGAGAAAGTGCCGGAGGATGACAACCGCGTATTCACCGCCCTCGTCGAGGCTCTGAAAGAACTGGCCATCAGGATAATAAAGGGTTCTGGCTCTATTCCCGACGAGGCCACATTCGCCATACGCAACATAGAGCAGCCCGTCGCGATGATTAATTTCATCTGCACGAACTTCAGCATATCGCTCGAGGACAAGCTCAAGCTCTTGCAGACCAATGACGTAAACAAGCGGGGCTATATGCTGCTCGACCTTCTCACGAAGGAGAGCCAGCTCCTCGAAATCAAGGCCGCCATACAGAGCAAGGCGCGGATGGGCATGGACCAGCAGCAGCGCGAGTATTACCTCCAGCAGCAGATGAAGACCATACAGGAGGAGCTCGGCAGCGGCGAGGACCAGGAAGTCAAGGCCATAAAGGAGAAAGCTGCGGGCAAAAAGTGGGACGACAAGGTGAAAGAGGTCTTCGAGAAGGAACTGGCCAAGCTCGAACGTATGCCGAACAGTGCACCGGAATACTCCATACAGCTGAACTATCTCGAGACGGTGGTCAACCTACCGTGGAACGAATACACAAAGGACAACTTCGACCTTAAGAAGGCGCAGAAGATACTCGACCGCGACCATTTCGGGCTTGAGAAAGTCAAGGAGCGCATCATAGAGCATCTCGCCGTACTGAAGCTGAAAGGGGACATGAAGTCGCCCATCATCTGCCTCTACGGTCCTCCGGGAGTAGGCAAGACCTCGCTCGGCAAATCCATAGCGGAAACGCTGAACCGCAAGTACATACGCATGAGTCTCGGCGGACTGCATGACGAGGCGGAGATACGCGGACACCGCCGCACATACATCGGCGCGATGCCCGGACGCATCATCCAGAACATCAACAAGGCAGGCTCGTCCAACCCCGTTTTCGTACTCGACGAGATTGACAAGATGAGCAACGACTTCAAGGGCGACCCATCGTCCGCCCTGCTCGAAGTGCTCGACCCGGAGCAGAACAATGCATTCCACGACAACTTCCTCGACATCGATTTCGACCTGTCGAGAGTGCTGTTCATCGCCACGGCCAACAACATCGGGGGGATAGCGCAGCCGCTGCTCGACCGCATGGAGCTGATAGAGGTGAACGGCTACATAGCAGAAGAGAAGATAGAGATTGCCACACGCCATCTCATACCGAAACAGATGGATGCACACGGCATTGCCAAAGGCAAATGCAAGATTTCCAAGGCGGCGGTGAGGGAGATTATAGAGAAGTACACGCGTGAAAGCGGCGTGCGCGAACTCGACCGCGTGATTGCCAAGATTATGCGCAAGGTGGCCAAGGCCATAGCGAACGACGAGAACC
>JADIMV010000141.1 GCA_017694515.1 Candidatus Aphodosoma intestinipullorum | reverse complement strand
CATAACAGGCCGGTACGACGGGCCGCTCACCCGCAGCATCAACATCGACGGCGACAACGTGGGGCATATCCTCCTCGACACACTCGACATCGCGCTCCAGCCGTCACGTATATGGGCTTGGGGCAGGCTGTTCGACGACAACCTCTATTACTATGAACTCGAACTGATAGCATCCGGCTTCCGCTACCGCGACGACGGCTCGCCGCGCGAGGGGCTGATGTTCACCATAGGGCTTCATTCGTCCGACTCCATACGCCCGGCCTCCGGCGCATATCCCGTATCCGAACTGCCCGCCGACATGACCGCGCTCTACGGCCACAAGGAGAAAAACACCATGTGGGGCACATACTGGCAGCTCTTCGAGAACGGTACAGCCCGCCGCCGCGCCAATGTCACCTCCGACACCGTGCGCATAGACTGGAACGGCGATGTATGTACCCTGCAAATCAGTCTCAGAGACCAGCTTAACAACGACATATCCGGCACATACAGCGCAGCGACGGAAATCATCGACCCGTACGGGAACGGGAAAGGCTCATAGCCGGCATCTCATAATCCAATTGATACAGAAAAATGGCAGATACAAACCCTCTGATTCGTATCTGCCATATCATTATTATTACCTGTATGGACTAACCCCGGCACACGGCAACATCTGCCGCAAGCGTCACTCCAACAACCGGTTCTTATATATCTCCGCCACAGTCTGCTGATACTGGTTCTCCACAGTCATATAAGCCTGTAGGTTCTTGTATATGTTGTCGGCCTCCACGTAGTACTCTATGATTGACAGTTCGCCGTTCTCCACCGCCGTGCGCAGCAGGCGCAGCGTGCTGTACATCAGAGCCGTGTCGTACGTATCTGCCGTGCGGCGGAGCTGTACAGCCGTGTTGAGAAGCGAACGCACCTGCGCCTCGGCACTCATCTGTACGCTTTCGACTTCGAGGCTTGCGCTGACCGCCTTGGCCTTGGCCGACCGCACCTTGTTCGCGCTCGAGAATATAGGCACTGAACCGCCTACCATGAAGCCGTTCACCGCATCGTTCATATCCGTGTTGCGCCTGTAACCCACCTCGAACTTCGGTATCCAGTTCTGGCGGTTTACGCTCACCTCCTGCTCCGCCTGCTCCGCTGAGGCGCGGGCTGCACGCACGGCGAAATCCGTATTGACAAGCGTGTCGCACAGCGTATCGGAATAGGCTATCAGAGGTACGGCAGGATATGCCGCCGCGTCAAACGTCAGCGGCTGATTGCCGTTCAGTGCCGTGAGCGACTGGAGCAGCATGGCCCGCTCAGTCCCGTTCTGCACCACCTCAGTGTTCACGTTCATACGGTCCATACGTATCTTGTTCACATCGAGCAGCGATGCGTCGCCCTCGGCAAGTCGCCTCTCGAACATGGCAAGCAGTTCGTCCGCATTGCGCATACGTTCGTCAAGCAACGCACGCTCCTGATTCAGGCGTATCAGGTCGAGGCATATCTTCTTGGCTTCGAGCAATATGTCGCGCCGGCGCAGTTGATACTGCATATCGAGGGCTGTCTGCTGCATCTTGCCCGCCTTATTGCGTGACGCATAGAGTGTCGGGAAATCGAAGCCGAGCTTCACTACAAGTTCCGAACTTGCCACTCCCTTCGTCCCCGGAGCGAAAAACGGGCTGTACTCTATCGTGGGGTCTTCGACTATATTCCCCGAACGGTACTCGACGAGCTGAGCCTCATTGCTCTTCTGTAACGCCTGAAGCTCCTTGTTGTTGCGCTCCACGCTGAGCAGCACATCGGTCATGTCCTGTGCCATGACGGCGGCCGATGCAAGCGACAGGGCGCATACGGCCATATATATTCGTCTCATAATCATCTCATTTATTGTTTTGTGTTCCTTATATGCTTGCCTTTCCTACCGTTCATCCATTCATAGACTACCGGGATGATGAATGCGTTGAGGAACGTCGAAGTAAGCAGTCCTCCCAATATCACCTTCGCCATCGGACTCTGTATCTCGTTGCCGGGCAGGTCGCCGCGCAAGGCGAGCGGTATCAGTGCCAACGCCGACGTTAGAGCCGTCATCAATATCGGGTTGAGCCTGTCAAGCGACCCGCTGACAATACTCTCCCTCAGCCCCATCTTCTCCTCGTGGTAGAATATGTTATATTGGTTGATAAGCAGCATACCGTTACGCGTGGCTATACCGAACAGCGATATGAAGCCTATTATGGCAGGTATGCTCACCTCGCCCGAGGTGACCAGCAGCGCGAACACTCCCCCTATCAGCGCAAGCGGCAGGTTGAGCAATATCACGCCGCTCTGTACCGCGTTGCGGAACTGTACATAGAGCAGCAGGAATATGACCACAATGCTTATCAGCGATGTGAGCAGCAGGGTGCGGCTTGCGCTCTGTTCGCTCTCGAACTGACCGCCGTACTCCACATGATACCCTTCGGGCAGCTCAATCTGCTCATCCACGCGCTCCTGTATGTCGTTCACCACGCTGCGCAGGTCGCGCCCGCTTGTGTTGGCTGAGACCACTATCTTACGCTTCACGTTCTCGCGGTTAATGGTGTTCGGCCCCATTGCCGAACGCACGTCCGCCACGTATGACAGCGGCACTTTCCCCCCGTCGGGCGTGTCTATCATCAGATCTTTGATACGTTCCATCTGGCCACGGTTATCCTCATCGGCACGCACCACGAGATTGAACGACTTCCCGTCTTCATACACTTGGGAGACAGTCTCCCCCGCCATGTTCACAGTGATGAACTCCTTGAAGTCAGGCAGCGGTATGCCGTATCGTGCCAGCATCTCCCGGCGCGGCTCTATCTTCAGTTCCGGACGCTCTATCTGCTGCTCCACGTTAAGGTCGGCAATACCCTCCACGTCGGCCACTGCCTCCTTTATCTTGTTCCCTATGGAAAACAGTCGGTTGAGGTCGTCGCCGAACACCTTGATGGCTATACTGGCCTGCGTGCCGCTGAGCATAGCGTCTATACGGTGGCTTATCGGCTGACCTATCTCTATGTTCGCGCCGACTATGGTCGAAAGTTTGGAGCGCACATCTGCCATCAGCTCCTGATGCGAACGCCCGTCAAGCTCAAACGGTGCCTCTATCTCCGAGACGTTCACGCCGAGTGCGTGTTCGTCCAGCTCCGCACGCCCGGTCTTACGCGCCACGGTCTTTATCTCCGGGATGGAAAGCAGAAGCTCCTCCGCCCTGCGGCCTATCTTGTCCGACTCTTCGAGCGATATGCCCGGCATCGAACTGACGTTTATCGTGAACGACCCTTCGTTGAACGGCGGCAGGAAGCTGTGTCCCAGCGTGAAGAACAGGCCGAGTGCCGCGATGAAGAGCGCAAGTGTCGCGCCCGTCACCGCTTTCTTATGCTCCAATGCCCATACAAGCGCACTGCGGTAGTGCTTTTTCAGCCACACGGCAACAAACGCCTCTTTCGGCAGCCCGTCGCCCTTTTTCATCTTGCCGCCGAGCAGATAGCTGCACAGTACGGGCGTAAGTGTCAGTGCCACAATGGTAGATGCGAACAGCGCGACTATGAACGCCACACCGAGCGGTATCAGCATCCTCCCCTCCATCCCGCTCAGGAAGAAGAGCGGCGTGAAGCTCACTACTATGATGAGCGTGGAGTTCAATATAGGCATACGCACTTCCCGCGACGCGTTGAACACCACATCAATGATAGGCTTGCGCTCACCCTCGGGAAGTTTACGGTTCTCCCGCAGATGTTTCCATACATTCTCCACGTCCACTATCGCATCATCCACGAGCGACCCTATCGCTATCGCCATACCTCCCAAACTCATCGTATTGACGCTCAGCCCCATGACATAAAGCACAAGCAATGTGACAAGCAGCGACAGCGGCAACGTCACGAGCGATATCAGTGTCGTGCGCACATTGGCAAGGAAGACGAACAGGACGATGACCACAAATATCGCGCCCTCGTAGAGCGACTCCTGCACATTGTCTATCGAACTGTCTATGAAGCGCGACTGGCGGAATATGTCTGTCGAGACGTTCACATCCGGCGGCAGGTTCTTCTGCACGTCGGCGAGCGCGGCCTCAAGCCGGTGCGTCAGCTCTATCGTCCCGGTGTTCGGCTGTTTCGTCACCGTCAACAGCACTGCCGGCTTGCCACGCTCCGACGCGAGACCGAGCTTGGGCTGCTGCGCCCCTATCCGCACGTCGGCCACATCTTCAAGCACCACAGGCACTCCGTCCACCGTCTTTATCACCGCACGCGCCATCTGCCGCACATCGTCCGTCGACAACACGCCGCGAACTATATATTCATTGCCGTACTCATAAATGACACCACCGTTCGTGTTCTGGTTCATGCCCCTCGTGACGGCCATCACCTCACCGAGCGACACGCCGTAGTGGCGCATCTTCTCCGGATGGAGCAGTACCTGGTATTCCTTTATGTCGCCGCCGAGTACCGAAACCTGAGCCACTCCGCCCGTGGACAGCAGGCGCGGACGTATGGTCCAGTCGGCCATAGTACGTAGGTCTAACAGCGATGTGCTGTCCGCCGTCAGGCCGACTATCAGCACCTCTCCGAGTATCGACGACTGCGGCCCGAGCGTCGGGTTACCTACATTGTCGGGCAGCGCATCACCTACTGTGGCGAGCTTCTCCGACACTATCTGGCGGGCAAGGTATATGTCCGTATTCCAGTCAAATTCCACCCACACGACAGAGAACCCCGCCGTCGAAGACGAACGCACGCAGCGCACGTCTGTCGCCCCGTTCACTGCCGTCTCTATCGGGAACGTCACAAGCTGTTCCACCTCCTCTGCCGCCATGCCGTTTGCCTCTGTCATGACCACCACAGTCGGGGCGTTGAGGTCGGGGAATACATCCACCTCCGTGTTATACGCCGTGTACACGCCGCTCACGACGAGCAGCACAGATGCCACGAGTATGAGCAGCCTGTTCTGCAACGAGAAATGTATTATCTTGTCAAGCATATCCGCACGGTTTTAATGGTTATGCGTATGACCCGGTATGGCGTTGCTTGCCGATGCGAGTTTCACATGGATAGCTCCCTCCGTGACAACAGCCTCGCCGCCCTTCAGCCCCGACGTTATCTCCACGCGCCCGCCGTCTGTCGCTCCCGTGCGTACCTCCTGTTTGCGGTAGCAGGTCTCGTCCTCGCGGATATATACGAAATATGTACCCTGTTCCTCGGTCAGTGCGCTGACAGGCAATGTGATGACCCCTGTGCGCTTCTCCCCGATGAGATATATCTCCGCGAACGCTCCGGGCAGAAGGCCGCTCACCGCATCGATGGAGAATATCACCGGAATGTATGACGATGTAGCGTCCGATGCCCGCCCGTATGACAACAGCCGCCCGCCGAGACTGTCCGTGCTGTAAAGGCGGTCGCTGTAAGCAGTCCTGAACTGCGCCGCCCTGACCGAAGGCAGCTGCGGCAGATACCGCTCCGACACCTCAGCCCTCAGATACAGCCCCTTTCCCTGTGTCAGCGTAAGAAGCGGCTGGCCGACAGACACATAGTCCCCCTCTTTCACAAGGCACGTCTTCACATGACCGCCCGCAGGGGCGCATATCGCCACACCGGCAGCCCCCTTATTCTCCGACAACGCCTCGTATGACAGGCGCGCACGCTCATATTCCGCCTTGATGGCGTTGAACTCCTTCTCAGAGACAATCGTATCCTCCAGCAGACAACGCGCACGCTCATAATCGGTGCGTGCCGCATCGTATGCTATATATGCCCTCTGCACCGGGTCTCCGTCCTGCAAATGCGCCGACGAGAGATATATGAGCGGTTCACCCGCACTGACAGCCGCGCCTTCCGTCAACGGTTCTGCAAAACTCACCACTCCCGCCACACTCGCCACGACTACACTCTCGCCGCCGCGCTGCGCATCGGTGATTTTCCCGCTCGTGCGTATCACCGCATGAAAGTCGCCCGGGCTTACGGTCTCGACTTTCACACCCGCCGCACGCGCCTTTTCCGCCGTGAGCACTATCTCGTCTGCCCCATGCGCCTCAGTGCCTTTCTCCCCGTGCTCATAGTCATGCTTCTCCGCCGCATGGTCGTGTGGCTCATGTTCGTGACTGTGTTCGTGCGTCTCCGCACCGCCGTTACTGCATGAGACCGCCACAGCCAATAACAGCAGCCCCGCTAAAACAATTCTCAAATTCATATCTGTCCGTTTTTAATTTCCATTCCGTTACCCATGAAACACGTACTCTCGCCTTACCCTCTCCTTATCCTCTCCCCGCGAAACACGTACTCTCGCCTTACCCTCTCCCTGTCTCCTACACTCCTTATCGCCTGCAAAAATATAGCGAATATCATGCACCCCGGTTGCAAACACACACCGCCCCGCCGCGCTAAGCTACGGACAGCGCAGACCGCTCACCCGCCCCGTGCCGGAGCGGCACACAACGCATACAGCCCCACTCGCCGGCAAGGCTGCCGAACGGAATGAATATGTTATACAGGAAATTAAAAAACGGGAAGCTGAACTCTACCTCGGCCTCTTGGCGCAGCGGCTGCATACGCCCTTCACCATATAATTCACCGAACTCATCGTAAAACCCTCGGGAAGGTCAATTGCCGGTATCCGTATCGCCTTGAAACAATACGTCTTGTGGCACACCTCGCAGTGGAAATGCGTATGCATATCCGACAGCGTACACTCATCCACGCCGTCGCACACCTCATATTTCAGCACACCGCTGCCGTCCTCGATTGCGTGTACCACATGATGCTGCTGGAAAATGTTCAGCACACGGAATATGCTCGACTTGTCCATAGTCGAGAGCGTCTGCACCATTTCAGGCAGCGACACAGGATACTGCGCCGAGAGCATCGCCCTCAGCACAAGAATACGGTTCGCCGTGGGCTTCACGCCCTTGTGTGCCAATATCTCCTCCGCGTCTGTCATAGATTGCAGCGACAAAGATAATAAAAGTCGAGCGCAATGATAACGGCAAAACGTCAGTTTTGCAGTACATTATGCAGCGGAGTGGCGAACCCTGTGCTTGCACAGAAGCGAGACACTTCGGTGCATAATGTATGGTCAGACGACAGTCTGTGCCGCTATCATTGCCGAGACGCATCCTATCTTGTACCATCAGGTACAAAGTTAGGGAAAAGTGGGCGCAATGACAAATTTATTTTCGTATCTTCGCAAGAGGAAAAATCTAAACGGAACAACAATGATTTCATTTCCTAACGCCAAGATAAATATAGGGTTGAACGTCATAGGCAAACGCCCCGACGGCTATCACGACATAGAGACAGTGTTTTGCCCTGTCGGCCTCAGGGATGCCTTGGAGTTCAGAGCGGCAAACGGTAAGACTTCGCTCCGCATATCGGGCAAAAGTGTAGACGGAGAAATGGAAAATAACCTGACGGTCAGGGCACTGCGGCTGATGCAGCGGAACTTTCATGTGCCGGAACTGGAAATCTGCCTTCACAAGTGCATACCTATGGGTGCGGGATTAGGAGGCGGGTCGGCCGATGCCGCATTCATGCTCAGGATGATAAATGAGGAGTTCCGGCTCAATCTGCAAGAGAGCGAACTGGAGCGTTATGCCGCCTCATTGGGTGCGGACTGCCCGTTTTTCATACGTAACAAGGCTGTGTTTGCAGAGGGCATAGGTGATGTATTCTCTCCAGTGGAACTGCCACTCAGTGACTACGGGCTTTATCTAATCAAGCCGGACATACATGTGCCTACTGCGGAGGCGTATACTCAGATAGTCCCGCAAAAATGGGATATCCCGTTACACGAGGCGGTGAAACGACCTGTCTCCGAATGGAAAGAACTGGTATCCAACGATTTCGAGCGCGGAGTATTTGCCCGCCATCCGCTACTTGGAGAGATAAAGGAGACTCTCTACAACCACGGTGCGGTGTACGCCTCGATGTCGGGTTCGGGTTCGGCCATATATGGCATATTCCGCAAAGACCGTATGCCCGGCACGATACCGGTGCCCGACGGCTGTGAGATATTCGTATCCAAGACAATAGATGGAAATATGCAGTGACCGGTATTGGTAAGATTAGTCGCGCAGACAGATGTGCCGGAATTGAATATAAACAGTAAAGACATTAATATGCTTATGAGAAAACAGTTTCTGATTATTGCAGTCATGGCATTGCTCTTCACGGGATGTGAGCCATTGGAAGTTCCGGAGAAGGATATAGCCACATACGAGGCGGACGGCATCAGGTTCTCGCTGTTCCTGACTCAGAAAGGGACATCGGAGAAAGACCGTACTGTGGAATTTGAGAGCGGCGATGCCGTGATAGTGAACAGCAGGATAGAGAACCTGACGGGCGACACGCTCTTCTTTGCACCGTATTTTTCAAACGTTTCGGCTAATGCTCATTTCGCCGCTGTCTATGACTCCAAGGGCGAGCTGGTCGGCAGGCCGTTTTTCTATGTGCCTGACACTGTGCGCTGCGACACACTCTATCCGGGAGGAAGCCTACGCGAACACGTAAACTATCCCTTGTCCGACATACGTTTCGGAATCGGACTTGACAGTCCCGTCAAGTATCTGAAAAGGGGCAGGTATTACACTAAGGTGTCGCCCCGGTTTGGCTATTTCCTCGTGGACAGCTGCAAGTGTATAGATGACGGCAGCGCATCGGGGGATTCGCTGATGGTAGAAGTGAAGTCGCCCGAATTGCGGCTCGACTTCGTTGTCCAATAGGCATGTGACAGACAGGCCTCAGGACTATATACGGCTATTTATGCCTTGCGGAGTAATGCCCCACAAGGTTCTCCTGCCATGGACGGGACGGGCTGACCGTATGTGACCGCCAAAACAAAAAAAGACTGTCCGCTCTGTTTGCCATGGCTTCAAACGCAGGACAGTCTTTTTCTCTTTGTGCATGACAGATATCGCCTTGAACGGAAACAGGTCAGACCTCATCCGGCCATCCCGACTGCCTATCACGGTTCTCACCGTCATGCAATTCACTAACTAATACCTAAATTTTCAATGCAAAGATAGTGTCGCCCGTTATTTCCGTCAATACCTAAATGTCGGGATATCCGCCGCATTTTACGTCCGGGATATCACAAGATGTTGCTATATTCAGGCTACCCCTCCGTCTCGTCTTCACCGTCCGCATCATTATCATCATCGAACGCCGCCAACTGACGGTTGAATATCTCGTCGAGCGACATCTGGAATGTCTCCGTATTGCCTACGCCCTCTATTGATGTTATCCTGTCGAGTATGATGTTGAGCAGATGCTTGTTGTCCTTAGCATAGACTTTCACGAGGACTGCATATTTACCGGTCGTATAGTGGCACTCCACTATTTCCGGGATGGCCCTTATCTTGGCAATTACATCATTGAACAGCGACATATCCTTTATGTT
The DNA here is from genome assembly GCA_017694515.1 of Candidatus Aphodosoma intestinipullorum. Lineage (GTDB taxonomy): Bacteria > Bacteroidota > Bacteroidia > Bacteroidales > Paludibacteraceae > Aphodosoma > Aphodosoma intestinipullorum. Next base: position 4,002 of record JADIMV010000141.1, on the reverse strand, counting down.
TATACCTATGTAAGCGCAGGTCTGGTAGCCTATCTTATAGGTGTCAATGACGAACTGCGAGCCTTTTATCACGCCGAGGTTAATCAGTTTCTGCACCCTCTGGTGGATGGCTGCGCCTGAGACGTTGCACTCACGTGCCACTTCAAGAAAGGGTATGCGCGCATTCTGCGAAATCAGTTTCAGAATCTTCTTGTCTAAATGGTCAATCTGGTGTTTCATATTTAGGGTATCAAATTGTTTTTAATTTACTCCGCTATAACCGTCACGGCTATACCGATATGCGGCAGGGCTGCCGCCCGATATTTCCTACAAAGGTAACGATTTTCTCTATACCCGACAATACAACGTATCATTTTTTCAGTATGCGAGATAATTTTGGCGGCTTTTGTCAGTATAACGGGCGTGTTTCCTATGATATTTTAAGGGGCAGGGACTTACATACAGTAACATTCCCGCGCAGATTGCCGTCCGTACCACTTTTGTCCTGCCGGCCTATATGCGGGCGGTCTCTTCTGCCCATATAGAGCGGCAGAGTGACATCAGGGCCGCGCTGTCACTGAGCAATGCGCGCAAGCGGGCGAGGTCGGCAATGTTGCGCGGAGAGGAGAGCGTGAGGTGCATATAGCCGCCTTCGGCATATTTATTCGTGAGGTGCTCGAGCGTCCGGCGATAATGGAAATCGAATCCGGTCTCTTCCGGGTAGTGGTCAAGACCGTATTGGAGTGTGCGGCGCACTACCGTTTCGGGAGAGAGTTCGCGGTCGGCCTCGGCCACTATCGCGCCATAGAGTGTGCGCGGAGCGGCGGTGGATGATGCACGGTGGTCTTCAACGGCTTCGGCCATGGTCTCTATCTGCTCGGGGGAGAACCACTGCCTGAGGCTGTTGTCCGCACGGAGTATGGCGGCAGAATGGAGGTGGTGTTCCTTACGCCCGAGGGGCATCCCTATGTCATGGTATGCCGCTATGGTATAGGCCATAGCAGCGTCCGCCCCGTATTCACAGGCGAGAGCAAGGCTTTCGTCTATCACATGACGCACATGGGCTGTGGAGTGGGCACGGTCGAACGTGGCATATCGAGGTATGATTTCCCTTTCAATATACAGCCTTAGCCGTGGAGGAATGGACTCTGTCCGGTCAGCGTTCATTGTTCCAGATTGGAGAGAAAGTTTTTTACCATAGTAAAGTCCGGATATGCTTTCAGTATCTCACGACAGTAGCCGGCCGCCTTTTCCGGGCTTACGACTTTCTCATAGGCTTCGGCTATGCAGAACAGCATACCGGCCTCGTTCCATTTGTATAGCGGGTTTGCCTCATGCCTGAAGGCATCGAGAGATTTGAGGTAGAAGTCGAGAGCTTCGCGCTTATTGCCGCCGAACATACCGGGGGCATAGAAAAGGGTGTTGCCTTTCAAGCCCAAAGTCAGGGGGTTGTCCGGCTCAAGTTTCAAGGCTTTGTTCGTCAGCGACAGGCACTGCGGGCCGAGCGTCATCATGCTCAGGCTGTTGAGAGATATCTGAGCCGAGAGCATCGAGACCCGGTAGACCATACACAATGCCGGGGCAAGCCCCGCCTCCTCCACTTCCTCAATATAATCTTTCATCAGGTCGATGTAGTATTTGGCCTCACCGCGTTTCTCCTTGATTTCCACTATCGTGGGTACGTACCCGTAGAGATAGTTCAGTACCTCGAGTTTCTCTTCTACAGAGAGAGGCAAGGCTGTGGCGCGTTTTATCTCGACACCCCAAGTGTCCATGTCGCCCGCGATGTAGGCCCGGAACATCTTGTCGTGATTCATCACGTCCGCCCACGAGGAGAGCGCGGCAGATATGAGCAATGCTATTGTAAGAATGTGTCTTGACATAGGATGATATGTTTGCGGCATCCGCTCCACTCATTTCCCCTGATGTACGGTGAGCTGCGGGAACGGGAAGCCTATTCCTTCCTGGTTGAAACGTTCGTAGACTATACGGTTGAGGTCATAGGAGACATCCCAATAGTCCTCGGTCTTTACCCACGCTTTCAGCACTATGTCTACGCTGCTGGCGGACAGGGCGTTGACCGCGATGAAAGGCTTCGGGTCAGCAAGTATGCGCGGGTCGTGTGCGATTATGTCTTCAAGAACTTTCTGAACCTTAGCGAATTCCGTGCCGTACTCCACTCCGACGACGAGGTCTACGCGGCGAGTCTCCTGACGGCTGTAGTTTGTCATTACGCCATTTGAAATGGACGAGTTCGGGACAAATATGATTTTATTGTCGAACGTGGTTAGCACGGTGTTGAACATCTGTATGGACTTCACAGTGCCAGTCTCATCGCCTATTTCAATCAGGTCGCCAATCTTGTACGGACGGAGGAGGAGTATGATGAGACCTCCGGCGAAGTTCTGGAGATTCCCGCTGAGCGCCATACCGATGGCAGCACCGGCAGAGACGAGCAGTGCGGAGAAGGAAGTCATCTGGATGCCGAGTGCGCCAATGACGGAGAGTATCAATAACGCCTGAAGTGTGATATTGACCGTACTGCCGACGAAGGAACGTACAGCGGGGTCAATCTTGCGTTTCTCCATCGCATTGGTCACAAGGCGGTTGATGAGCTTCACGATGAAACGCCCGACGACGTATATCACAATGGCCACCAGTATGTGCTTGCCGAGCGAAACGCCTTCGGTCACGAGTTTTTCTATGAGTCTGTCAATGGTGCTTATGGTCTGCTCCTTTTCCATGTCAATGATATTTTAATGGCCGTCCGATATAAGAACGCGCCAATGCCGTATTTAGTATATCGAGATATCAGTTTTTGTGCGGGTCAGAGGCCGAGTTTCTTTGCCTCGTCCCAATAGCGGTCCATCTCTTCGAGAGTCATGGAGCGCAGGTCTTTACCCTGTTTTATAGTCTTATCCTCCAGATAGTTGAACCGGCGGATGAACTTTTTGTTGGTGCGTTCCAGCGCATTTTCGGGGTTGATTTTGTAGAGGCGCGCGGCGTTGATGATAGAGAACAACACATCGCCCAGTTCGGACTCCATGCGGTCGGCATCCATTTTGTCCACTTCAGCCTCGAACTCAGCGAGTTCCTCACGCACTTTGCCCCACACCTGAGAGCGTTCCTCCCAGTCGAAGCCTACGTTGCGTGCCTTGTCCTGTATGCGGTACGCCTTGATGAGGGCGGGAAGCGCGGACGGCACGCCGGCCAGCACGCCGTGGTTGCCGTCCTTTTCCTTGAGTTTCAGCTGTTCCCAATTTTCCTTGACGGCCTCGGAGGTCTCTGCCGAGACATTGCCGTAGACGTGTGGATGACGATATATGAGCTTGTCGCATAAGGCGTTGCACACATCGGCTATGTCAAATTCGCCACGTTCGTCGGCCATCTTAGAATAGAAGACTATGTGCAGCAACACATCGCCCAGTTCCTTTTTTATGTTCATCATGTCCTCGCGCTGTATGGCGTCGGCTAACTCGAATGTCTCCTCTATAGTATTGCTTCTAAGCGACTGGAATGTCTGTTTCCTGTCCCACGGACATTTTTCCCGCAGTTCGTTCATCACGTCAAGCAGCCTCGAAAAGGCTTCAAGCTGTTCTTCTCTTGTATGTGCCATTTTTGTATCTTCAAATTACCTGACAAAGGTAATGTTTTTTCCCAACTGTTGTGCGTGTCAGGAGATGAGTATTTTTTCTGCGCGATATGGCGTGAGGATAAGGAGAGGATAGGGCGAGAGTACGTGTTTTTGTCTTATTTCGATATAGAAGAAAGAGATTTTATCGGGTATTGCAACGGTAACAATTTTCGTTATCTACGTGACAGATGTATCGGGGCTATCCGCCCCGTACCCCGAGTTACTTTCTTGCTACAGCACAAGAAAGTAACCAAAGAAAGCCGCCGCCAGACTCCGTTCCCTCATATTTACGACGCTTGCCGGCTAAAAGTCCTCAACTTGCCCTCCGCTCCGCTGCGGGCTTCAAACACACGGACTTTCTTTACGCCGTCTTCGCTGTAAATATGGGT
>JADIMV010000140.1 GCA_017694515.1 Candidatus Aphodosoma intestinipullorum | reverse complement strand
GAGGATTCGGCGAGAGTACGTGTTTTTAACCTTTATTTTACTATTGGGATATTACGGTATGGGGAATGCGACGAGCTGCACCACGATAACGCGCTGCCAGTATAAGCCTGCGATTCTCCATGGATAAAATGAGATTTGGCAGATGGGTATAATGTGTATCGAGGTGATGAGGTTTACGATTTGAACGTTTTTGCGCGACTTTGGCGCAAAAATGCCGAATCGCTAAGGAGAGGATAGGGAGGAGATAGCTGAGAGCTAAGGAGAAGGTAATAAATTGCCCTGTATTACAGGATGTTACTAACAGGATACAGACACATCGTGAATGGTACCTGGAGAACGAAAGGTGTATTAGACACAGTGAAGATGCGTATGTAAGAATGCCGAAACGCGGACGTGAGTGTTACATCGAACTGACGTTATCATAATTCCTATATTTTAGATGTCAGATGCCGAGGGCAGGTATTCGCTCACGTCACGGCCGAAGGCCTCGAGTTCGCGGACGAGGGAGGAGGAGATGTGCGCCAAAGCCGGGTCGGCACAGAGTATCACGGTCTCCACTCCGGAGAGACGGCGGTTGACCTCGGCCATATTGTGCTCATATTCAAAGTCGATGGGGGAACGTACACCGCGTACGATGTAGCGTGCACCGCATTCGGATGCAAAATCGACGGTAAGCGAACTGTAAGCGCGCACTTCTATGCGCGGCTCTTTGCGATAGAGGGACGCGATGGACTCGACGCGCTGCACGGCGGTCTGCTCCCCGTGTTTTGACGGGTTGATGCCAACCGCAATTATGAGCCTGTCAAACAGGGGCAACGCACGCCGCACTATGTCGGCATGACCAACGGTAAACGGGTCGAAGCTGCCAGGAAACAGGGCTATATTCATAGGTGGTCTTCAGTTAAAATAAAAACCCCGGAGCCATAGGGAAACGGCTTCCGAGGCTTATACTAAGAAACGTGTCAATCAATGTTCGCTATACGCTTTATCTCCGCCATTATCGCGGCGGCGAACTTGTCCGCCTGCTCACGCGTGGGGGCTTCGGAATAGATGCGTATGATGGGCTCGGTGTTCGACTTGCGCAGATGCACCCACCCCTGCGGGAAATCTATCCTCACGCCATCTATGTCGTTAATTTTGAACTGTCTGTAGGATCCCTTTATCACACACAGCACTCCGTCCACATCGATTTCAGGCGTAAGCTGTATCTTGTTTTTCGAGATATGATAGTCAGGATAGCCTGCACGCAACTCGCTGACTTTCTTGCCGCTCCTGGCAAGGTTTGTCAGGAAGAGCGCGATGCCAACAAGCGCATCGCGGCCATAGTGTGCAGCGGGATATATCACTCCCCCATTGCCCTCGCCGCCTATGACTGCACCGACAGCCTTCATCTTTTCCACGACATTGACTTCACCCACGGCAGCGGCACTGTATTCGCCGCCGCGCATACGGGTGACATCGGCCAACGCCCGTGTGGAACTGAGGTTCGACACTGTGTTGCCGGGCGTGCGGCTCAAGACATAATCGGCCACGGAGACCAGTGTGTACTCCTCGCCGAACATCTCGCCTGTCTCACACACAACCGCGAGACGGTCGACATCCGGGTCGACAACAAACCCCACATCGGCACGGCTCTCACAGATGAGATTGGCAATGTCGCCAAGATGCTCAGGCAGAGGTTCGGGGTTGTGAGCAAAGTTACCGTCGGGCGTACAGTTGAGGCATTCTATCCAGGTGACACCGAGTGCTTTAAGCAATTCGGGGATGGCTATCCCTCCCACGGAGTTAACGCAATCCACTGCGACTTTGAAATCGGCGCGGCGTATGGCCTCCACATCCACAAGGTCAAGCCCAAGTACCATGTCGATATGCTTACGAGTGTAGTCATCACGTTCGGACAAAGAGCCAATGCCGTCTACATCGGGATATACGAAGTCACCTTTCTCGGCCATAGCCAGCAGAGCCTCTCCCTCGGCCTTATTGAGGAACTCACCTCTCTCATTCAACAGTTTAAGCGCGTTCCACTGTCTCGGGTTATGACTCGCTGTGAGGATTATGCCACCGTCAGCCCCCTCCAGTGTGACAGCTACCTCAGTCGTAGGAGTCGATGCCATGCCGATGTTCACCACATCGCATCCGCACCCCATCAGTGTACCAACGACAATGCGGCTCACCATCTCTCCAGACACGCGCGCATCGCGGCCGACAACCACCCGACAACGCTCCCGACCACGGTATTTTTTCAGCCAGAAAGCGTACGCCGCCGTAAACTTCACTATGTCAACAGGAGAAAGCCCCTCGCCGGCCGTGCCGCCGACAGTTCCCCTTATACCCGAAATCGATTTTATTAGAGTCATTATATCATCAACTTTTTATTACACAATAATGTTCAGAGAACAAGTTCGCACGCACTGCGAACGACCGTACCCAGACACGTCACTTCGGCACAGCCCTGATCTTCATCTCATAAAGATATGGGATGACATTAGTCGCATCACGTCCCAATTGAGAGGGGACTATCACATTGGCGTGCGCCCCAGAACGCTGCATGACATCAAAAGCATCCTGCCAGCCCTCGCAGCTGTTGGTCAAGTCGCCCATCTTTATCACGTCGGGATAGGGGCGATCCATCGTGTTCCAATAGTCCTCCACGACAGCATACTCGTCCAAAGTGGACTTCCTGTATCTCAATATAATCTCATCACCATGACGTATGGTATCACCCACGCCCTTCTCCAATATCTGTATGTATATCCCGTCCGGAAAATGGTACATCTCTTTCTCTCCGAACACCGTATCCGATGGGAACTCATCCAACAGCGTATAACCTTCACGGGAAAGATATTCGTCTATCTGCCTCTGCTCCCGCTTCAGCTGTTGCGAATAGTTAGACGACCTTTCGCACGCGGCTGACATCAGCAGCAGTACGCACACCGACACAAATAACATCAATCTCTTCATAATCATATCCTATTCAGAAACAATATTCTCATTCTCATTTACCGCCCACAGTACATTCCTCCAGCCACGGCAAGAGACCGCAGAGGCATAATACCTCTCATGACACTGCCATAATACGACGACATCCTATCACAGAAAGGCACATCCACTGCTTTCCCATTGCAAAATTAGCAAAAAAGGCGTTCCATCCTTACATACAGGTAAAAAATGAATGAAAACGCCACGGATATTTTGTCATACAGACAAAAATCAGTACCTTTGCAGCCGTTTTTAATAGGATTCAGTAGCTCAGCTGGTAGAGCACAACACTTTTAATGTTGGGGTCCTGGGTTCGAGCCCCAGCTGGATCACCAAAAGAAAAGACAAAAGGCGACAACAAAAAGACAAGTCCTACAGAATCAATATTTTGTGGGACTTTTTTATTGCCTTTTGGCGACCTTGACCGCCATACAATAAAAAAGTCAGGAACTTATCTTTGTAAGTTCCTGACTTTCAACAGAGCGGAAGACGGGACTCAAACCCGCGACCCTCAGCTTGGAAGGCTAATGCTCTATCGACTGAGCTACTTCCGCAAAGTGCTTTGTGGGCAGTGATGGATTCGAACCACCGAAGTCGAAAGACAGCTGAGTTACAGTCAGCCCCATTTGGCCACTCTGGTAACTGCCCTAAAGCGGATGCAAAGGTACGACAACTTTTTGGATTACGCAAATAAATTCGCCATTTTTATTGCGGTCACAGCACCTTCCACTCCTTTATTCCCAAGTCGGCCACCGGCACGCTCCTCGGCCTGCTCCATGGTGAGCGTAGTCAACACGCTGAATATCACTGGACATACTCCCTCTGAATTGAGTTTGGCCACACCTATGGTCACCCCCTGGCACACATAGTCGAAATGCGGGGTGTCGCCCTGAACAACGCACCCGATGACGATTATGGCATGGGGCGACTCCTGACGCTGGAGCGTCTTGGCCGCATATGTAAGCTCAAATGTGCCGGGCACATGCTTCACCACTATATTGTCCAACGGCACACCGTGCTGCACGAGCGTGTCTATCGCCCCTTGGCACATGGGGAATGTGACATTCGAGTTCCAGTCCGCCACGACTATGGCGTAGCGTTGGCGGGAAAGGATATCGGCAGACGGCAGTGCGTCCGCATCGTAATCCGACAAGTTATGATATTTCGTTGCCATATCAATGGTATTGATTCATTCAGAAAACATGAAAAGGCTGTGCGGAAGCGTCAGAAACAGCGCAGGCCGCACAGCCCTCTATTTTGTAACCGGAGTAAACCGGGGTTTATCTCTTCGCCTTGGCGCGCTCTATATATTTGTCGATATCCATCGCCGCCGGGCTGTCGAAATAAGTCTCCTTTATCTTCGTATACGCCTGTTCAGCCTTTGCGAAATCGCCGAGTTCCTCATAGTGTATGCCCGCCTTTTTCAGGTATATCGGCGCGGTAAAGCCGTTGTCGAACGATGCTGCGCGCTCATAGTATTTCACTGCATTGGCGTAGTCACCCATCGATGAGTAGCAGTCACCCGCAAGACCTATCGCCACGGGCTTGGCATTGACGGTGTTCGCGTCAAAACGTCCGAGATACTCTACCGCCTCTTCATACTGTCCGAGTTTGTAGCAGCATACACCCGCATAGAAAGCGGCAAGGTCGGCCGTCTTGGTTATGCCGTAAGAATCTATTATGGCGATGAACCCGTCGTTCACTCCGTCGCCGTTGAGGGCAAGGGCGAAAGAGTCGCGCTCAAAATAGTCCACCGGAGCCACCATCTTGTCAGCAGCCTCGATTTCACGCGGGGCGAGATATGAACTGCGGAAAAGGACTATCGCCACCACTACTACCACAATAGCTGCAAGCGTGATGAGCAGCGGTTTACGGTAAGTCTCGATAAAAGCCTCGCTTCTTGTAAGTGCCTCCTGGACGTTCTCAAGCTCGTCCTTTGTCTGGTTTTTCTTATTAGCCATACTATGTATAATGATACTGTTTTTATTATTCTGAATCTTACGGCGACACATGCTCACGTGTGCACCCGCCGCGCAACAGGCGCAATACGCTGTTCGAGCGGCAAAGGTACACTATTTTTTTGAGATATTACACAGATTATCCCACTTTTTTTTATTGCACCGCAACGCCCGGTGACACCCAATGACGGCACACACATTCCCTGCGCAATATCTTGTATTCACTCTATCAGGCTTTCACACCAGTCCGAATGCCGGGCTGCGTTCCGGAGCACACACTGCCTGCCCGCATTGGCATAGCAGTACACGCAGAAATGGCGGCACGTGTCGTACATCCCGATATCCTTGCTCACCATACAGCCGCACGCCTTGCGCTGTCCCTTGTCTTTAAGGTTCTTATGCCCGTCTGGCAACGGAGGCATCCCGCCGAAAAGATCAGGCTCAGGCAATACACCTGTGCGCAGATAGTAGACCAGAGCCTTGTCTTCGCCGAACACCTTCTCCATCAGCTCCCCGTCGATGCAGTGGTTATGCCCTATCCCGTAATGTTCGAGGGGCATCTCTTCCGCGCAAGTAGCCAGCTGTACATTCCAACCATCGCCTGTCCACGCATCACGCATCCTCGCCAGTCCGGCTGCAATCTCATGACACTGAGCGGTGTCCAACTCTGCCGCATCCACATTATCAGCGGAAAAGCACCCGGTCTCACGCACCATATTGCTCCTGACCTTACGGTACGCCCTCACATCCACGAAACTGAACACCAGCTTATCAGTGCAACCACGGAGCATATCCCCCACACACCATATACGGCGGAGGAGTTCACGCGGCGTAAGTTCCGGTGTAACTATCAGTGGGTCTGTTCTCCATATCACCCTCTCCCGCCCCACCATGCGCGACAGCTCACGGAACGTCTCTACCCTCTGCTCCAACGGAGGCACATTAGGCTCGAAGTCCTCACGCTCATAGTCGTTCAGCGTATACTGGAAATAATAATGTATGCCACGCTCGTCCAGCTCATGCAGATAGGGCATGATGGGACGCGGGTTTTTCGTCCAAAAGACTACTACCCGACAGCGGCTGAAAGAGACATACGTCTTCTGCCTGTTGAACGGGTTGTACCACACACAGTAGCCGCGCCGCAGGCGGTTGAAGAACCACCGCGCGTAGAATGCCGGGATGTCCGTGGCGCGGCTTGCCGAGATGATGACGGGCGCGACCGTCGAGACGCGCTCACCGGAGTCGGTTGTCAGGGTTATTTTGTCCATATACGTAGTGTTCCAATAAACACATCCTAACCAGTTCTCTTAATTCGGGCGTGAACCATGACTTGTCGTTTTTCTTGAGATCACACAGTTTTTTAATAACTAATTCGTTGTTATACACGTCTATTCCTTGATAATAAGGTTTTCGTTGTTCCTTCGGCTTTCGCATTTCACCCAAGAACCAATCCCAATCATTCCGAAATCTATTCCTGTCTTTGCCGGGTATAATATCCTTAACTAATTCCCATGAATTAGGATCATTGTAAAAATACTTCTTACTTCCCTCCATATCCGCATTCCCCGCATCTCCGAAGTCGAACGATGGTCCATCATTCTTTTTTTCCTGCTTTACGGGAATATCGTTCCACTATATTCTCCAAGAGGCGCAAGGCATGGTGGTTACCGTCCAGTCCGGAAACTTCTATATGTTTTATGTTGTGAAAACACTTCTTGACAGCAGTAAGCAGCCCGATAATCTCACCGCCTGTACCGCAGCCGAAATCAAAGACGGAGAGAGTGTCCCTGCCTGAGAATGCATCGGGGTGAACAGTAAAATAATGGCTGAAGATGCAGTATGCCTCAGCATAACTGCGGGGAAAGTATGTGCCGAGATAGTTGAGTACGTCGCTCTTATCCCAATCTATCACGGTCATGTCAGAATTGGAGCGGCAGTATTTCGCCCCAAGTTCGCAATAAATGTAGTTGTCCAACCATTCAGGAAGACGGACTTCTGTTAACATAGACAGAATGTATTCTTCTCTGCTGGCTACCTTGGCAGAAATATTAGATTTTAAGTGACTGGTATATACATAAAAAGAACGTGGAGCCAGCACTGTCGCCCGCTTCACATCCTGAAGGCTCTCGCATTGCCCTGTCCGTCGAAACGAGCAACGCCGAAAACCCCACGCCGATGTAAATATGTGATACACACCCCATTCCCGTAGTCCAAGCACACATGGATACAGGCATAGTAATGATGCACATAATAATACACCCAACCGGGGCGTCCACGCTGCTTTGTCTTTGACGAACAATTCAGAATTTGCGAGATTCTCAAGATGTCAAACCAAAGCGTCAAGTAAACGCCTTTCTTATGTATATGCCTCCCTCCCGCCCTCCGCCGCACTCGGCGGCCGCCGGCGTGAGTTATCGCATTGCAAAGATAATAAAGAGTTTGAAAAAGCACAATACCGCTAACGGCTATTTTTTGTAGCATCACCCCGCTTCGGTATAAAAACGGCAGACGACGCGCAGGCTCTGCATAAGCAACCTCAAGTTAAAATAAAGGTTAAAAACACGTACTCTCGAGCCAACTGGCAGGTAGGTGCGGGGTAGCTTGAAGTTAGCTTGAAGCTAAGGCGAGAGTACGTGTTTTTAACTTATATTAGCCATATCAGAAATGGAGTCGACGTATCACGCATATACAGCACCGACTGAGGTCAAAACGCTCGCACCGCAACGCCACATTCCTGCATGGGCAGACCTATCTGGCCGGAACGCCATATTCCCCTTTCCCGTTCGGGCATTTTTCCGTAATTTTGCACAGTCGCAACACGGCGGACAGCATCAGACTGACCTGCCAAAAACAACACCGTATGGGTAAGGAGATAGAGAGGAAATTTACAGTCATCAGCGACAGCTATAAGGAGAACGCTGCGGCATACGACATAGCACAGGGGTATATATGCGCGGACGAGAACCGCGTGGTGCGCGTGAGGCTCAAAAACGGGCGGGCGTTCCTGACGGTGAAGAACGCCACGATAGGCTACTCGCGTGACGAGTTCGAGTATGAAATTCCGGCAGACGATGCGCGGGTTATGCTGGAACGCGTCTGCATACAGCCGGTTATCAGCAAGAGACGCTATGTGACCGAACATGAGGGTCACGTGTGGGAGGTGGACGAGTTCCACGGCGAAAACGAGGGGCTCGTGATAGCCGAAATAGAACTGGATGACGAGGATGAGCCGTTCGCCCTGCCACCATTCGTGGGCATGGAAGTGACGGGCAACCCGCTCTATTACAACGCACGGCTGTTCAGCCATCCGTTCTGCCGATGGAGTGCAGAAGAGAAAAGCGAACATGCTAAAAAGCGCGGATAACTACAGTAAAAACCTATTGACGACAGAGCAATAAAATATACTGCAAAACACTATAAATAAATCTGTTATATGAATAATAACACTATTGCCAGATTTGCAATACTCTCATTGGCTGCCGTCCTGCTTGCAGCCTGCGGGGGCGAGACGTTCAAGATACGCGGCCACATAAGCGGCGCAAAGGGCGAGACACTTTATCTCGACCGCATGACCATCACCGCAGCGGAGACACTGGACTCCGTGCGGTTAGGTGCGGGTGGCAAATTCAAGTTCAAGGCTGATGCGCCTGACTATCCCGACCTCTACCGCCTGAGGCTCGGCAACGACAACATCATAGTCGCGATAGACTCGACAGAGACAGTGGAGATTGACGCCACGAAAGAGAACATGACCGCAGGCTTCAGCGTTGAGGGCAGCGCGGCTACGGAAAAGATACGCGAACTACGGGCATCGGCCATGCGGATACAGACAGAGGCGAAGGATGGCGATGAGGCCAACTTCAACACACTGCTGGCCGGTCACAGGCAAATGGCGACAGAGATAATTCTGGAAGACACGAAGTCAATGGCGGCATACTATGCAGTACACCAGACACTTAACGGGATGTACTTCTTCTCGCCGAACAACCGTGAGCAGTTGCAGCTGTGGGCAGCCGTTGCAACGGCATTTGACCTCTACCGTCCTGATTATTATCGCTCTAAGGAACTGAAAGAGATAACGCTGCGGTCACTGCGCGCGCAAAGGATGGCCGATGCCGGGGAAATCACCATCACTGCCCCGCTGCAAGGCATGATAGACATCGCGCTGCCCGACAGGACGGGCGAGACTGTGGCTCTCTCGTCGCTCAAAGGCAAAGTAGTGCTGATAGACTTCTCAGCGTACAGCATGGAGGGCGCATCGGCCCACACGCTGTTCCTACGCGAGATGTACGACCGCTGGCACGATGCGGGACTTGAGATATACCAAGTGTCAATCGACGAGAACAAGCTGCTGTGGATGGAGCAGTCGCGCACCACGCCATGGATATGCGTGCGCGATGCGGATGCACCCCGAAGCCAGTGCCTGCTCACATATAACGTCACGGAGATACCCACGATGTTCATCATGAACCGCGATGGCGACATCATAGGCCGTTTCGACCATGAACAGGTGGAGCAGGCCATACGGGAGGCTGTAAACGGCTGATTCATAACTACGGGAACAGCCCATAAAAGAATGGACATCACGGAGGAGGAGATTGCGCGCTACGCCAAAGAGGCGGGGTTCGACGCGTGCGGAGTGACGGACATCGGCCCGATGCCCGAAGACAGCGCGTATCTCACCCGATGGAATGCTCTTGGCTACGCGGGCAATATGGGCTACATGAACCGCAATACCGACTTGCGTGCCGACCCCACGCTGTTGCTGGCGGGGGCGAGATGCGCCGTTGTCACGCTGCTCAGCTACTATCCACGCGAAAGGCAGCCGGAGGATGCACCCCAAATAGCCACATACGCCTACGGAGTTGACTATCATTATATTGTCAAACAGAAACTGCGCCACATCGCTGACAGGCTGACGGAACGTCTGCCCGGCAGCAGTTCGGCTGTATTCACCGACTCCGCCCCACTCTTCGAACGGCGGCTGGCTCAGCAGGCAGGATTAGGCTGGATTGGCAAGAGCGGTATGCTCATCAATCCGCGCCTCGGCTCATACACATTCATAGGCGTGCTATTGACAACAGCAAAGATTGCACACAGCACTAAAACGATGGAGAACCGCTGCGGAAACTGCACCTCATGCTTAGAAAGCTGCCCGACCCGCGCCATCATCGCGCCGTACACGCTCGACGCACGGCGGTGCATCTCATACCAGACCATCGAAAACCGCGAACCCATGCCGGAATGGATTGCCGGGGTTGCCGCCAACAGGCTGTTCGGCTGCGACGGGTGTCTGGAAGCCTGCCCGTGGAACAGGCATCTCCATCCGCACAACCATCAGGAACTGAACCCATTGGAAGGTCTGTTCGGGATGGACTGGGCAAACCTCACACGCGGCGGATTCGACCGTATGTTCGCGCATTCACCACTGCGCAGGGCTGGTTACAGGAAAATAAAGGAGAGGATAAACGCCATAATGGAAAGCAAAAGATGTACCTGACAATACTCATCGGATATTTTGCCGTGCTGATGCTGATCTCGCATCTGACCGGCAGGAAGGCGACCGACAGTGAATTTTTCACCGCATCACACTCGTCCCGCTGGTACTTGGTGGCGTTCGGCATGATAAGCGCGTCAATTTCGGGCGTGTCGCTTGTCTCCGTACCGGGTATGGTCACCACAGGGCAATGGACCTACCTACAGACTTGCATCGGCTTCTTCTTCGGCTATATTGCCGTGGCGTACATCCTGCTGCCGCTATATTACAGGCTAAGGCTCACATCGATATACGAATATCTCGGCACACGCTTCGGCCTTGCATCGCAGAAGACAGGCTCGGCTCTCTTCATTGTGGCCAAGATGGTGACCTCCGCCACGAAACTGTACATAGCGGCACTGCTGCTGCAAATGTTCGTCTTCGAGGAATGGGGCGTGCCGTTCTGGCTGACCACGGTCATCTGCATCGCCATGATATGGCTCTACACGCGGCGCGGGGGAATAAAGACATTGGTCTGGACCGATTCGCTACAGACACTGCTAATGGTGGGGGCGATAATAGTCCTGACCGTCACGGCAGCTGACGATGTCGCGAGTCATGGCGGAATATGGCAGACGGTAAGGTCGTCAGGCACGTCACAGATATTCGAGTGGGACGACTGGTCATCGCCACGCCACTTCGTGAAACAGTTCGTGAGCGGCATATTCATAGTGATAGTGATGACCGGCCTTGACCAGGACATGATGCAGAAGAACCTGACCTGCAAGAACCTGCGTGAGAGCCGCAGGAATATGTTGAGCTATGGGGCGGCGTTTGTGCCGGTCAATCTGCTGCTGCTCCTGCTCGGCAGCCTGATAGTGATAAGCGCGGGACGGCACGAGGCGGCACTGCCGGGCGCGCCGGACGACCTGCTGCCGTGGTACACCAAGTACTTCGCGCCGCCTTACGCATCGGCCATATTAGTGATAGGCATCATCTCCGCATCGTTTTCCAGCGCGGACTCCGCACTCACGTCAGTGACCACATCGCTATACATAGATTTTCTCAAAGGAAAAAGCGGAGACCGCCTGAAGCGCAACGCGCTGCACTTCGCAGTGTGCGCAGTGTTCGCACTGCTCGTCATAGCGTTCAAATACATATCTGACAAAAGCATTATCGACACCATTTACACGATAGTGGGTTACGCGTACGGCCCGTTGCTCGGACTGTTCGCTTTCGGACTGCTGACACACAGGCGGGTAATCGACCGCTGCGTACCGTTCATCGCCATACTCTCCCCCGCCGTGTGCTTCCTGACCGAACGCGCGTGCGCCGCCGTCGGCTACCGTTTCGGATATGAGCTGCTGATATTGAACGGACTGATTACATTCGCCGCACTCTATGCGACATCTTTATTCGCGAAAGGCAAGGCTGAGGCAATGCCCGCAACACAAACAGACGACAAACAAATACGTTGAAAATATGATTATCAAAAGCGCGGAATTTACAATCTCGAACACCGATTACAGGAAATGCCCGCTCGGCAACCGGCATGAATTTGCATTTATCGGACGAAGCAATGTAGGCAAATCGTCACTGATAAATATGCTGACCGGCCAGCCCGGTCTGGCCAAGACATCTTCCAAGCCCGGCAAGACACTGCTTATCAACCATTTCATCATCAACCGCGAATGGTACATAGTCGACCTGCCCGGCTACGGCTACGCACGCACAAGCAAGTCGCAAAGGGATGCTCTGAGGCAGATAATAGAGAGCTATATACTGTTTCGTCAGCAGCTTACCAACCTCTTTGTGCTGATAGATTGCCGCCATGAGCCGCAGAAGATCGACACGGAGTTCATGCAGTGGCTCGGCGAGATGGGCATACCGTTCTCCATAGTCTTCACCAAAGCCGACAAGCTCAGCCCTGCGCAGCTCAACAGGAATATTGAGCATTACAAGCAGGCACTCCTTGAGACATGGGAGACACTTCCTCCAATTTTCATCTCATCGAGTGAAAAAAAACAGGGACGTGACGAACTGCTCGACTATATAGAGAAAATATTGGCAGAACATCCAGTGGAGAAATGAGAGCCAGGCAACGACCTGAAACACAAAACGGGGAGCGACAATGGGAAAAACCCACAATCGCCCCCCGCTTTCTATATTAAAAAGCAGGATACGCAAAAAAAATATCGGGAAACCCGAAGAAGGAATAAAGCCCTTGTCCGTCCGGCAGGAATAACCGGACAGACAAAGCCTCATTACCCGATTATCTCTTCTTGGTCTTTATACGTTTAGCCTTAGTGTGACCGTCGATACAGAAGCAGAACTCCTTATCAGGCAGACGCAGCAGGGCTGTAAACTTCACGCCTACATAGAGCGGATTGATGGAATAATCCTTAGTCGGAGTCCTCAGGAAAAGCGGACGCACAGCTACATCCGTCAGGTTCTCCGGATTGACAGTCAGTACATCCCCAGCGTTTTCGCTGCTGTGCATCGAGAGGAAGCCGTACTCAGCAAAGACACCGAGCTTGTATCTCCACTTTGCTTTCTTGTCGCCGAGATCCGGGCCTATGTACCAGCCCATCTCAAATGTGCCGCTGACATTGAGGTTATACGGCACTTGCTCTGTGGCAGAGGATGAATATTCCCCAAGGAAATGATCCGGCATACCTTCAAAATCCTCAAAAAACTCTTTATAAGTACTTGTCGTAGTGAACTTGGCAGTAGTCTTGCTTGAACCCATCACGGCATAACCCAACTTTGCACCGACCGACATATAGAAATAGTTCGTCTTGAAGCCGAGGGCAAAAGGCACAGAAACATAGCCCGCAGAGTGCAGGTCATTGAACTGGCTGAAGTTGTAGTGGTATTCCATCTGTTGTCCCTCCGTATCTACACCGTCGATAGTGTACTGATCCATATTCATTGACGAAATGGAGTTCAGATACGAAAACTCGGCACCGAGGTTAAGGAAGAACTTGCCGTACTGGTACTCATATCCCACACCGAGCGCACCGCCGCCAAGGCCATCGGCCTTCGTATCCGGGATGGTGTGCATGAAGTTGGAATACCCGCCGGAAACCCACATCGTGAAAAAGTTGCCTTTCTGCACAAGTCTCTGCGACATCACTGCCAAGGGCAGCAACAGCAAAATCAATAATGCGTGTCCTCTTTTCATAGTATTAAAAATTTATCTTACCAATATTTTATAATATTTTTCTGTTTCTCCGTTTTTCAAGACCATGACATATACGCCAACAGTTTCCGGCATCACAATCTGGTCTGAGTAAGCATCCACAGTGCCGGTATAACAGAGCATACCCGACACACTGTACAGCGCGACAGACACGTCAGACTGGACATTCGCTATTTTCAGCGGCGCACCGGCCGGCACAACCGTCTGCTGCGGATATGCGCTTATGTCTTCTTTCTGCACAAGTGTGACAGGGCATGACGGCATCGACACCTCATCATCCGCACGCGTCAGCAGTACATGATAGACATCGTTTATATCGAACGACACCCCTTCTCCAAGATAGAGTACGGAAGAGACCTCGCCCGATATGGGTTCACCGTTCTTATACCACTGGAATGCGGAGAAGTCAAACCCTCCGTTGTAGCCGCTGTTCTGCACGGCGAGCACATTGTTCCATTTCTGCCGGACTATCCCAGGGGCATAGTAGACATCGAACGTCACAGGATAAGAAATCGTATCGCATATAGGATCGATGAAATCAAGGGAAGCATCGTATGTATCCGGCCTGACCGCCTCAGGGAGGAAGAGGTCGACAGCATTAGCACCCGGGTCTAACGATATATCCTCAAAACCCGCGCTCTTGGCCTTGTCGCCATACTTCACGTCAATCCGCGACAGTGCGCCCTCGACAATATCAAACGGGATGGAAAGTTTCTCGACATCTGCGCATACATGGAACGAGGAGTCCGTGTCTACCTCGACAGTGGAGCACACTTTCTTCACCTCTATCACAGCCGTATCGCTCTGACAGATGTGAGTGCCCTCACCTGCGAAGACTACCACCTTATATATACCGCCTTCGAGTCCGGTCAACGAACCTCCCATCTCACCGTTCACACTGTACGTATAGCCGTCAGGTGCATCCTTTATTATTATCTCACCGGAGTTGGGCAAACCAACCTCATCTTTCACCTCATACGAGAAAGTCACCTCCTCCAGAACTGTCAGCCGGAGATTGACAATACTGTCGCATCCGTTCGCACTGGTAATTATTATATCATCAAACACTCCGCCGGATGTATACTCACGCCAGCCCACATAATATGTCTCTCCGAAACAGATGGTGTCCACCACATCGACATCAGGAATACGGTCACGCACTTTCAGATTCAATATGACGACACTGTCGCATCCGGCTCTATTCACACAGGAGTCATAGTATATGCCAGTCTCTCCATAAGATTGCCCGGCGAATTGCACGCTGTACCCGCCACATATAGTGGTGTCTATTACGGAATCGGGAGTGAGGATGGACGGCACGTCAATAATCACAATCGTATCATCCACGCACGCATCGCCCGCTATGCCCGCCTTAAGCGAGACCTTCAGCTGTCCGCCTTCTGCCGGCATTACGTATGTAGGATTCTCCTCATAGACAGGATTGCCGTCGAAGAAATCCCAATATGCTGTCTCTGTCGGCTCTCCGGTATAGATTGTATCGCCATTGCTGTCGAAGGATATGACCTGGCTGTTGTTTATCAGCTGGACAATGTTGGTACACTCCTTCGGCACAAACCGCCATCCGATTCCGGCATACGGTTCGCGCGGCGAGACTGTCGAACGTATCTGGAAAGAACACCCGGGCTTCTCCGTCTGCGAAACAACGCAGACATATTCGTTCACGTCAGAGGGCTCTACGCCGAGTATCTGCTCATGGCTGACGGTGTCGTTCCAGTCTATATTGTCAGAACCGTCCTCACCACGCGCATTGAGAAACCATGCATAGTCAAATCCCATCGGCGCTTCGAGCTTCACGCTGTCCGATGCGCCGCAGGAGACGTTCTTCAGTTCCTTCTCGGCACAACCGAGAGTGAAATAGGCATAGCCGTAGTGCGCACCCAGCAGGCAATCCCTCGCAGTGAGACGAATCCTTATATTGCCGGCATATCCGCTGAGATCCAATCCCATAGTAGTCCAGTCTTTCCAAACGATCACCTCAGTCTGAACATTTGGATCTGGCCAATATGAGTTCCACCCTTCGGCATTCTTGTCCGCATAGAACTCCACCTTGCCGCAATCCGGGTTTATCTCGTTGCCACTATTGTCAACTACCGCCAACTCAAAATACGGCTGGTCTTTCTGTTGGTGAGTAGGATCATTAGGATTCTGCAATACGATAGCATATTTCAGAATCAGGATAGGCTTGGCCGGATCGACAGTGTACTCGTATTCTATACGGTCACCGTAAGCATGACCCTCGTAGGCTTCCCAGTTACCTATACGGACAGAGGCATACTCTCCGTCAGGTATGGTTTTCAGCTTATACTGAGTGCGGGGGTCATATTCATTGCGCTTCCAATAGACCGTATGACGGCTTGCCTGTTCATTTGTACCGTAATCTATCGGACCGGCCAACTCAGAATAAGAGCCTATGGCATTGTCTGCAATCGCCGCTTCGTAGAAATGTACGTTCGGAGAGTAGAAATCTATATAGTCTATACAGTGATTTTCGGGGCAGAAAACAAGTTCGGAATAAAGCGAGACCCATGCGCTCACCATATCCTCTGAACAGACCGCACGTACGCGGAAATCATACAGTCCCTCATCCATCGGAGGGAGCTTATACTCGGTCTCTACAATATCCTTTATGCTGCGCCACTGCTCTGCATCTGCGGGGCGGTACTGAAGCTCGTAGGACATGGAAGATCCGGTCCACGAAAGACCGATGGAGTCGCAGCCGCCGTCCACCATGAGACCCGTAGGAACGAAGCAATTCGCGCTGGATATCTGTATATTGTCCACACAAGCGGCGATAGGGAATGCCTGCTCATTACGCTCATCATTGACCCAAACGAACGCTATGACCATAGTGGAATTGTTCCCCTGTACGGTAAAATTAGTAATTGCATTGAGCCATTCCTGCGAGCCTTTCATGCATGTCATCGTAGTACCGTCTGCCATCGTACACTGCTTTTGGTCTACCAGATACATTGCATCATTGACATCACCGCTTCCGGGGAAAGACTCCGGCAGTTCTCCATCATACGAGGATAAATCATAAATGACGCAGTACAGGCCGCTTTGCGGAGACGACTCCGGGGCAAGGTTCTTCCAGTCGAAAGACAGGTTGTAATTTCCTGCCGGCAGTTCAACAAGGCGGTACGCCACCACGATGTTACGCTCGGTGCAATATTCGGCGGTCTTACCCCCGTCACACGATATGTAGAGAGAGTTCGCCCCATCGAGGGCGGCACCGGGCGCACTGCCGATATACCATTTATCTGTACACCGGTCAGTACCGACAGCATCATCGGTCACCCAGTTCTGGTTTTCAGTCGGGTTCTCAAAATCTATGGTATATGGCACAGTTATCGCATTGCCGCTCTGCGCGGAGAGCTGAACCGCGCACAGTAATGTAAAAAGTCCTGCTATATAAATCTTAAATCTCTGCATCGGATATATTATTCTCCTGATAATAAACATTAAACACTTCGGGCAAACGCCTTATTCCCGTACAATCAGTTTCTCCGTCCGGGTATAGCCGTCGTCCATCCTTATCTCCAGAATATAAGTACCGGGCACATCGGGGGCGGAGAAATCCGTCACACTGTCCGCCAGCGGGATGCTTTCCACCAGCATGCCCGTCATGGTCCACAGGCGAGCCGTACCGGCGGCAGCACCTTTGGAACTTATCTGCACAGTACCGCCCGTAAATGAGACGGTAGGCACAACTTCTATACCGCTTTCGGGGAACTCCTCCGGAACTATCGGGCAAATAAACGCCTCGACCTGATCATCCGCACGCCTGACTTTGGCATTGTACTGTGCGCCGAAATCAAGGCCATCAGGCAGATAGAGGTTCGCGCCGGTCTGTCCGTCAATCGGCTCACCGTCCTTATACCACTGGTATGACTCGAACGTATAGCCGCCGTTGTAACTTGAGTTGCGTATGCCGATGACATCATTCCACCTCTGCATAAGCAGGCTGTCTGGATAGCTTACATTTATTATTATATCGGCAGTGTCATTCCCGCACTCGAGGTTCTGGAACACTATCCGTCCCTTATAGCGGTTAGGCTTCAGATCATCGGGGATGGCAATCACGACCTGAGAGTTTTCGACAGGCTCGTCCGCCGTCTCCATCGACGCGGCATCGCTGTTCTCGAAGGTCAGGTCATAGGCCGAAATCATGCCCGAACGAATGTCGATAGGTATGTCAAGCTCTCCTGCATCGGCACAGACATTGAACTCGTTAGTCATATCGATGACAAGCGACTCATTGACGGTCAGATTTACAAGCACGACAGAGTCGCACCCCATATAGGTAGAGAGTGTGTCCGAACAAAGTCCTGAAGACCAGAACTCCTTCCCGTTAAGGACATACGGCAGGTCGCCGGAGCATATCGTCGTGTCAAATCTGACAGTATCGGAATCGCTTGCCACAAGGTCAAGGAACTTGATGGAGTCGCACATGGTGACAGTGGACTGCAAAGTGTCGCTGAAGAGTCCGGGCGTGCTGTACTCCTCACCGCGCCAGACGAACGGCACGTCGTCACACATCACCTCATGCACCGTATCGCGGTGTATGTCGAGAGCAGGCAAATCAAACATGAACGTCTCCACCTCCTCACAAGCGGCAAGATATGCGGTCAGGGTAACAGGCACCCGTCCCGAAACATTATCGGGGAATACGTATTCCGGTGCCCATTCGGTAGTGCGGTAGCCGCCGTTGTCAGGGTCGCCGAATACCCACACCACGCTGTCACACACCTCTTCCGTAGTGACCGTATCGCTGCCGTTGTCCTTCACAATGACTATACGCGTATCGTTCGACTCGCACTTCACTATGTTCTGACAGTTCTCCATCCTGTGAGCCAGCTTGGCATCGATAAGCGGGAAACGCGGCTCGTTGATGGCTTCCAGAGTGAAATAACAGTCGGGGTTTGTCTTCTGTATGACATCGCAGACATAGACAGTCATGTCATCGGCCGGGCGGGTCAGGCTGATGCTGTCGCTCAGGATTTCAGCCTTTTCCGTATCGTCCTTCCTGTACCATTTATAATCGAAGCCTTCGGGAGCCACATAAGTGACATAAGGGTCACTGCTGCAGCCCAATGTAGTAATCTGTCCGCCGTCGCAGCTTATGGCGAAATAGGCGTAGCCGTAATGCGCACCCTCGGCGCAGTCATAGGAGGTCACCTGTACGGTCAGTTCCTCGCCGTCGAACCTGTCGAGGTTGATGCCGACGGTAGTCCAGTCCTTCCAATATATCTTATCTGTCTCACCGCCGTCGAGAGGTTTCGTTATCAGATTCCATTTGTCATTCGGGTCGTCACTCGTAGTGACACCGGCTATGAAGTCCACAGAGGCGCAGTGCTGGCCGTCCATCGAGACTGACTTCCCATCCTCACCGAGCACATCGAGAGTGAAACGCGGCTGGTTCGCATCGTCATGATCCGGGTCTTGCAGCACGCAGGCATATTTCAGCAGCAGGATGGCGTTCTCTTTCGCATCTACCGTAAACTTGTATTCTATCCGGTCCATCTGGCTGCCTGTACACCAGTTGCCGAGACGCACTGAAGCCACTTCGTCGTCCGGCACAGTCTTAAGTCCGTTGTTGGTGCGCGGGTCGGTCTCCATGCGCGAATAGTGTATGGTGTGGCGGCTTGTGGAGTCGGCATATCCGTTGTCGGTAATGCCGTGATTCCATTTGCCGTCCTTCAGAGAACCATAGGAACAGTTGTCCGCACCTATCTGCAAATAGTCTATGCAGCGCGTGCCGGGGAAGAAGACGAACTTGTTCGAATATTGCCATCCGCTATGCAAATCGCCGCAGTTGGAGCGTATATATACGTCTATAAGACCTTCGTTCATGCCGGAGACCCTCAGGGTCTTGGCTGTGACATTGAACTCCTGCCATTCAGCATCGTTGGACGATTTGCAGCGCACATCGTAAGAGTCGGCCAGCCCGTCCCAGCTTATCACCACATCCGTGCCGTCCGGCACTATCGTCACATTCGACGGCCTTTGGCACGAACTCGATGGGATTATATTTATATTGTCGACACAGGCACCGGGATTCACCCCACCCACTGCCGAGTTGTTCCACGCAAAGACAAGCATATAGCGCGAGCCGTCAGTCGTTATGGTCGTATATGACGACTGCCACGTGGATGAATAAAGAGGCTTGGAGGTCGTGTTCTTGCCTGCCTTCAATACGTTGAATTCCAATGCCTGTTGCTCTATCCAGTTCGGAAGAGCCTCCGTAGCCTTACTGTCGACATCCGCAGAGCCTTCAGGAATCCAGCAGACATACATCGCATCGTTCTTGCCGAAGTTCTGATAGCCACCGGCCTGCCAGTCGAACGAAAGCTCGTACTCGCCGGCCTTCAGCTCTAAAATCCTGTATGAGATGACCGTATTTGCGCTCTTCACATAGCCCGCGCTTTTCCCTCCGTCGGCAGAGATGTAGAGGGATTTCTCGCCGCCGTTGTTCACCGCGTCGCCGACAACCCACACATTCTCCGTAAGGCCCGGCCTTCCGGAGTTCCAAGTCCAGTTGTCAAGCTCCCCGGCATCCTCGAAATCACACGCATAGCCATCCGTCTGAGCGGACACCTGCGCACAACACCCCGCCACAACAAAAAGCAAAAGCAACAGTTTTTTTCTTATCATATCGTATTTTCTCACCATATCAAAACATCATACCGCTAAAATTCCGGCCTCAAAGCATGCACTGCGGGCAACAGGAAACGCCGCAATACAGCGCCGAAATGTTTTAACATAAAGCCGACCCGTCAATCCGCATACACATCCGCCACTATCTTGCAGAAAAGCAAAACGTTAACTGACGGATTAAACGCACATCGGGAATTTGACCCAGTATCTTTTTAACTTAACATTTTAAGTCACAGAACCATCCCGAATATGCGGCATCGGCATCACAACACACACTGCATCAACAGCTTAAATATGCAAACATCCCGTTGCACAAATAACTGCCGCCTCAATGCATATTTCTTAATTTAACGGTTTCAGCATACCATTGTAACGGTGTATTTACCTCATTGCCCAAAAGAAATCTCTAAGCTACAAAGCCCTTACACCGTACTCTGACTGCAATATGCAAATTTACAAAAACATCTATAACCGTGAGTCATCGCACGAAAGAAAATAAGCTAAAAATATCTAAATGGAAAATCACCTGAATTTAGGGGACTGACAGGGGTAAACCGAGGGACTTCCGGCGTGCAGCAGCCCGTCGACAGGGTGTCTGCCGGAAGGCAAATGACGTGGAGACAGAAAACGGACATAAACACCCCGTCAGATACACATTCTGTTAATCCCGCCCCTCTCCACGCCATGGACACGTAGCCCCGTACAGCCCGAATACAGGCAGCAAATAAAAGTTAAAAACACGTACTCTCGCCGTAACCGTCCCGAAGCTCTCCCGAAGCCGCTCCCCATCTCCTCCATAGCCGGAGGGTAAGGAGAAGGTATTTGCAAGGCAGTTGGAGAGTACGTGTTTTTAACCTTAATTCACGTAATCAGCCCGTCTGGCGGCCAACCCTATTATTTATATTGTCATACGCATCACATATCGCTGATTTTCCATAAATTTGCATTCTGTTTATAGCATTACAACCATGGTACGCAAATTTGACTTCATTGTTGTCGGCAGCGGTATAGCCGGCATGAGCTTCGCCCTGAAAGTGGCAGGCAAAGGCAAGGTGGCGATACTCTGCAAGACCACTCTGGACGAAGCGAACACCGCACTCGCACAGGGCGGTGTATCGTCAGTAACGAATACCGTATTAGACAATTACGAGAAACACATACAGGACACCCTCATCGCAGGCGACGGAATATGCGACATCGAGGCGGTGAAGAAAGTGGTCACCAACGCCCCCGCCCAGATAAAGCAGCTGCTCGAATGGGGAGTGGACTTCGACAAGGCGCCGGACGGCTCGTTCGACCTGCACCGCGAGGGGGGACACAGCGAGTTCCGCATACTGCACCACAAGGACTCGACAGGCGCGGAGATACAGCAGTCGCTGATAAAGCGCATCAACGCCCATCCGAACATCGAGGTGTTCGACCACCACTTCGCAATAGACATCATCACACAGCACCATCTCGGCCAGATAGTCACACGCCACACGCCTGACATAGAGTGCTACGGCGTGTACGCGCTCAACACACAGACGAACGACATCATCACGTTCCTCGGCAAGGTGACGATGCTGGCCACTGGAGGCATAGGCAATGTGTACACCACGACGACCAACCCGATTGTCGCCACGGGCGACGGCATCGCCATGGTTCACCGCGCACGCGGCGTGATACGCGACATGGAGTTCGTCCAGTTCCACCCCACGGCGTTCTACCACCCCGGCGTGCGCCCGTCGTTCCTCATCACTGAGGCCATGCGCGGCTACGGCGCGATACTGAAGACAACGAAGGGCGAGGCGTTCATGGAGAAATATGACCCGCGCGGGTCGCTCGCGCCGCGTGACATAGTGGCCCGGGCGATAGACAACGAGATGAAGATGGCAGGCACAGACCACGTATATCTCGACGTGACCCACAAGCCCGCCGACGAGACACGCGAACACTTCCCGATGATATACGAGAAATGCCTCTCCTACGGCATAGACATCACAAAGCAGTACATACCCGTGGCACCGGCGGCTCACTATCTGTGCGGCGGCATTGTGGTAAACGGCAACGCCGAGTCGTCAATCAACCGCCTCTACGCGGCGGGAGAATGCTCATGCACAGGACTGCACGGGGCTAACCGCCTCGCCTCCAACTCGCTGATTGAGGCCATAGTCTACGCCGACGCGGCGGCACAGCACGCCATCTCGCGCATTGACTCCATCACGCTGCGCGACGACATACCGCAGTGGGACGACGAGGGTACAAGCTGGCCTGAGGAGATGGTGCTAATCACTCAGAGCCTCAAGGAAGTGCAGCAGATTATGAGCTCCTATGTGGGCATAGTGCGCTCCGACCTGCGTCTGCAAAGAGCCAAGGCTCGCCTCGAGATATTGTTCCGCGAGACGGAGAGCCTCTTCGACCGCTCGACCGTGAGCCGCGACATCTGCGAACTGCGCAACTGCATATCGGTGGCATACCTCATCATCAAACAGGCCACGGCACGCAAGGAGAGCCGGGGACTGCACTACACCATCGATTACCCGAAAAAGAATACGGAGGAGAAGTAACGGACATGACATTCAACGACAAGAGAAAAAGACCGGACTTATAAATGAAACGTTTCAAACTCTATGACACAGTGACCGGATGGGCGGTATTCGCCGTGGCGGCCACTGTGTATCTGATGACCATAGAGCCTACTGGCTCGCTGTGGGACTGCGGGGAATTCATATCATCAGCCTATAAACTGGAAGTCGGCCATCCGCCCGGAGCACCGTTTTTCATGCTCACCGGGAGGCTCTTCTCCCTCTTCGCATCGGACCCGACGAAAGTGGCCGCCATGGTCAACTCCATGTCCGCCCTGTGCAGCGCATTCACCATACTGCTGCTCTTTTGGTCTATAACCCACATTGCAAGGCGCATCGTGACCCGCGACGGCAAGGAAATTACCCTCCCGCAGGGCATAGCCATACTCGGCTCAGGTGCGGTGGGCGCACTGGCCTACACATTCTCCGACACATTCTGGTTCTCGGCCGTTGAGGGTGAGGTCTACGCATACTCGTCGCTCTTTACCGCGCTGGTTGTCTGGTGTATGCTGAAATGGGAAGACCAGGCCGACAGCCCCTCGTCGGCGCGCTGGCTCGTACTCATATCGTACCTCATGGGGCTGAGCATAGGCGTGCACCTGCTCAACCTGCTCGCCATCCCGGCTCTCGTGCTGCTCTACTATTTCAGGAAATACCCCGTCAACGCACGCAACACCATAGCCGCCGTCATAGCGTCGGTGCTGCTGCTCGCCGCCGTGCTATACGGCATGATACCGGGGTTCATCAAGGTGGCAAGCCGCTTTGAGCTGCTATTTGTCAACGGTTTAGGATGCAGTTTCAACACCGGTATGGCGGTTTACATCGTCCTGACGGCGGCAATCCTCATCTGGGCAATCTATGAGACACAGGCCGGGAACAGCTGGCTGCGCCGGCGCATAGCGTTCCTTCTCGCGGTGGTAATCCTCGGAGTCCCGTTCATGGGCAACGGGCTGATGCTCGGTATTGTCATCACCGCCGCCATCGCCGTGTTCATCTTTGTGCGCAAGGAGCTCAACCGCCATTGGCTCAACATGATAGTGGTCTGCATGACGGTGATGCTGATAGGCTATTCGTCATATACCATGCTCGTGGTGCGCTCCATGGCCAATACGCCGATGGACCAGAACTCGCCGGAAGACGTATTCTCATTGCAGTCGTACCTCAACCGCGAACAGTACGGCGACAATCCGCTCTTCTACGGCCCGCTCTACTCCGCCCCGCGAATATATGAGGTGGAGGGCAATATGTGCAAGCCTATCATCATTGATGGCAGCACTATATGGCAACGCAAGGTCAAGGAGACGGACGGGGAGAAGGACAGCTACATCAGTGCCGGGAAAAGGGTGAAAGGCGTTGAGGTAGACCCGCGCTTCAAGACGCTTTTCCCGCGTATGTACTCCACGGAGCAGTCACACATTCAGGTGTATGAACAGTGGGGCAAGGTGAAAGGCACGCCGTACACAGTGGACATCTGCGGACGGCAGGAACAGCGCGTCATGCCGACATTCGGCGAAAACCTGCGCTTCTTCTTCTCCTATCAGGTCGGCTTCATGTATTGGCGATATTTCCTCTGGAATTTCTCCGGACGGCAGAACGACTTTCAGGGACATGGCGAGATAGACAAGGGCAACTGGATTACCGGACTGCCGTTCATTGACAACGCCTTGTACGGCGACCAGTCGAAACTGCCTGACAGCTACCGCAATAACCGTGGACACAACGTCTACTTCATGCTTCCGCTCCTGCTCGGCCTGCTCGGCCTGCTGTGGCAGCTCTCGTCGAAACGGAGCGGCATACTCAATTTCTGGATTGTGTTCACCCTGTTCTTCATGACGGGGCTTGCCATAGTGGTCTACCTCAACCAGACACCATACCAGCCCCGCGAACGCGACTACGCATACGCAGGCTCATTCTACGCCTTCTCGATATGGATTGGCCTCGGCGTGATGTTCTTCTATGACCTCGTGAAGCGTTTCGCGCCACGCACAGCGGCTGCCGTCGCCGTGTCGCTGCTCTGCCTTGGCGTGCCGGCCCTGATGGCACAGCAGAACTGGGACGACCACGACCGCTCACAGCGCACGCTCGCACGCGACCTCGGCTCGGACTACCTAAACTCCTGCGAAGAGGACGCGATATATTTCTGCAACGGCGACAACGACACATTCTGCGTCTGGTTCAATCAGGAGGTAGAAGGCCGCCGCACCGATGTCCGCGCCTGCAACCTCTCATACCTCTCGACCGACTGGTACATTGACCAGATGAAACGCGGCGCATACGAGTCAGCCCCTCTGCCCATATCGTGGCATCCGAAAGACTACGCGGCAGGGCATCTCGACTTCGCCCACGTCATAGACCACCCGCAGTTCGGGGGCAAGATGGATCTCGGCCTCGCGCTGATGCTGCTGCGCGACAGTCGGTTCATCGATGAGGACGGTACAGGCTGCTTCTTCGCCCGCACTCTGACACTGCCCATAGACAAGGAGCAGGTCATACGCACAGGGACTGTGCCTGAAAAAGACCGCGAACTGATAGCCGACACCATGTACATCCGTCTGAACGGCAACATTATAAACAAGTCGCAGATCATGTTCCTTGAAATGCTGTACACCAACGATTGGGTGCGCCCCATATACATAGCGACCACAGTCGGTGAGTCATTCTACCCCGACGTGAACGCCTATCTCCAGCTCGAAGGCATGGCTCAGCGCATAGTACCGCTCGACCCGGCTGCCGGGCGCAGAGTAAACTCAGATGTCATGTACCGCAACATCATGGAGCATTTCCGTTTCGGTAACGCCAAAATACCTTCGGTCTACTTGGATGAGCCATATTCGCGCTCATGCCGCTCGCTCCGGATGGTCATGAACGAACTGGCCGGCACTCTTATCCGCGAAGGCAGGAAAGACGAGGCAAAAAAGGTGCTTGACAAGAGTCTGGAAGAACTACCGGACTACGCCGTACCGTTCGACTACTGGTCTGCACGGGGCATAATTGACGGCTATTACGCGCTCGGAGAGACCTCCGTGGCCGACTCCATTCTCATAGGTCTCTTCACCGAATGCGACCGCAGCGCGGAATGGATGCTGTCGCTCCCGCCCCACAAGCAAGGACGTGTCTCGTCCGGAATGTCGCTGGGGAACAGCCTTGCCATAATGCAGGAACTGCAACGGTGCGCACGCCGTAACGACTCACCGGCTGTCGGACAGCTCAACGAAGTGATGCAGAAATACGCCCCGCTTCTCGGCAGATAAGTAACATTCCCGCCTGCCCGCACCGCTGTCAGCGCGGGCAGGCGCGGACACCTTTGTCACACGGAAAAACCATTCGATTAAATATGTTCATCGAACAACCACCATTCATACTGCGCCGCATCTGGCGCGCCCGTTGGCGGCTGCCCCGCAACCCGAAATGCGTCTACCTGACCTTCGATGACGGCCCATGCCCCGACACCACCCCCCGGCTGCTCGACATTCTGGACAGCTACGGGGTCAAGGCCACATTCTTCTGCGTGGGCGACAACGTGCGCAAGCACCCCGCCCTGTTCGAGGAACTGCTGCGTCGCGGCCACGCTGTAGGCAACCACACCATGCACCACCTGCGCGGCTTCAACTACACCGTGCGGGAATACATGAAAGATGTCGATGCCGCCGACAGCCTCATCCGCAGCCCGCTCTTCCGCCCGCCCTACGGGCGCATCAGCCTCCGCCAGCTCCGCCAGCTCAAACGCCGCTTCACAGTCATCATGTGGGATGTCATAACCCGCGACTACAACGCCAAACTCTCACCGGAGAAAGTCACCTCCATCGTGCGGCGCTACTCGCGCAACGGCTCAATCATCGTATTCCACGACTCCCTCAAAGCCTCCAAGAATATGTTCCGCGCCATAGGCCCCAGCATAGAGTGGCTCCGTGAACAGGGCTACGAGTTCCGCACACTGCGCGACGCGACATGAACGCCGCACCTCTCCCACCTACTCCAAGCAGCACTACACACACATCCGTACTAGACATAACCACCATCGCTCCGCAGAAACACACTCCCGCGCACTATCGTTTCGCACACATAACCACCTCATACCCAAGGCATCCAACCACCTCTCAGCCACCCCGCAGCTACCTCCTCCCAAGCCTCTCCTTAGCCATCGCGCACTTTCGCGCCTTTTCTGCCCCAAACGTCAAAAAAGAGAAACCACATCGTCCCGCGCACCATAACACCCATCCCTAGTTATCCGGAATACAAAACGCCCCGCCATGCGAATGAGCATGGCGGGGCGTTCACTCATCTTTTTCCCCTATCGCGCTATGCGCTCACTCTCCTCAGTTGATATTATAGAAGAACTTCGCGTACTTGTCCTTCCTCTTTATATCGTTCTCCGCCGAGTACTTTATGATATACACCTGACCGTTAGTCAGCTGCGGGATGACTATCTCGTTCGATGTAACCGGCACGGAAGCCACCAGCGAACCGTTTATCGTATAGATATACAGGTAGTGGTTCTCCAGCACCTCAGGCACATAGGCCACATAGCCCGACCCGTCCGGACGCACCGACACCGCTATCCACCGCTCCTTGTGCTTCGGCTTCAGGTCTTCAGGTATCCCCGTCGCCAGCGTCTTGACCTCTATCGTGTTCGAATAGTCCGTTATGTTGTCATACATAAGTGCTCCAGTGAAGCCGTTATATGTCTGGTCAGTCGCCTGAACCTTGTAGTAGTAATTCACCTCTGGTTTAAGGTTGCCGAGATACAGCACAGTGTCTGTCTGCCGTCCTGCCCCGACCTCCATCACATTCGTCTGACGGTAGATATACTCCATCTTCTTTGCTGTCCTGAACGTGAAGTTGTCAAGCATAGCGCCGCCGCTTCCCGATGCCGGGAGATACGAGAACCGGAACTGCCTGTAGTCCTGTCCTTCCGTAAAGTCATACGTGAGTGTAGACGACCTTATGTTCTCCACCTCCAGCTTCTCGAGCGTCACCCATCCTGTATCGCTGTTTGCCTCGACTGTAAACACGCCCACTGCGTTCCAGCCCGACAGCCAGAACGATATGCCCGTTGCTGCCATAAAGTACTCCTCAGTCACTATCGTGTCCGATGCCTCGGAGAAATAAGCGGCCTTGCCCGACTCCGACACTGTGGAATTGGTTCTATTGAACGTAGCCTGCCACTCTATCGGAGTCTCCTCGTCGAACGCGTCGAAGTTCTCCACCAGCTCTCCGCTCTCGTCAGACAGCGTATAGAGCGTGAAATAATACAACGAGGCATCCCACACACTGTCCCACGAGGCCACGAACGAATAGGGAGTCACGTTCTCAGCCTCGTATGCCACGGGAGGAACGACATACACAGGTCTCAGCACCTGCCACTGCACGGGCAGGCTGAATGTTATCGATTCGTTAGAATCGCACGTAAACTTCATCACCGCATCCCTTATGATATTGTGGGTCACCGTTGCGCCGGTCACCATCACCTCTATCTCCTTATACAGCGAAGAATCGCTTGCCTGCGGCTCAAGTTTAAGTTCCTGCACGAACTCGTCGTCCGTATCCGCCAGTCTGAAATAGAACGGCGTATTGTTAGTGGTCATGCTGACCGTAACCTCCGACGGCAGATGCCGTCCTGCCACCTCAAGTATCTGCACGGCCGACGTGTCGCCTTCAGTCATGACAAACACATTCGGGCGGTTGATGACCGATATGTTAGGATAATCCTCACCGCCTCCTGCATAAAGGAACGTCATATTGTCCCCGTCCTGTACTATATTCGACAGCTGCTCCAGCAGCGTGCCGTCCGCCAGCTCCAACTGGCAGAAGTCTATCTCTTCACTCGGGAATGCCCAGTCCGACACTGGCGACTTACGCGCCCTCACTATATCGACACCCATATTGTTCGGGTCATTGTTCGGGTCATTGCTGTTCCATGTCGAGGGGTTGTAGCGTATGTGCCACACCAGCAGACCCGTCCCCGGCAAACCGTATTCGTCCATGTCCAATCGTTGGCGGTTCTCTATCATGAAGAACTCCCTCGGGTTCGGGCTTCCGCCGTTCATGTTATGCTCGGTTGCCGCAACGAGATACGACTGCCCGCTCGTCACCAGAGGCTCAAGTTCATAGCTTCCCGGCTCGGTCAGCTGCACTGGTGTGCTCCACCCTAAGAAAAACCTCTCATACGATGAATATGTCGGCGGCGTACGCCCGTTGTTGTTGTATGACCCGTGGTCCATGATGTCCCATGTCTCCGGTGTCGCGTGGTTGCTGCTGTAGTCCGTCACATACAGGTCAGGCAGACCCAGCACATGGCCGAACTCATGGCAGAATGTGCCTATGCCGCACATACTACTTCCGCCGCCGCCACGGTATTCCGACGTGCAGGCATAATCGCCCAGCTGCACGCCTCCGTCATACGTCGGCGACCCGCTGTACACCCTCGACCGGTGAGGCCAGATAGTGTTATCTCCACCACCTTCTGCCTCATTGTGGCCTGCATAGTAGATGAACACATTGTCCACCGTACCGTCACCGTCCGTGTCGTAATCGGCGAAATTCACGAGACCTGCCCGCGCTGCCGCGTTACATGCGTCGATAACCATCTGCTGAGGGTTCTCGTCATTATCATTCTCCCCTACATGTTTGCCGTAAAATTCGCACGTCTGCGGCAGGTCTACAGGCCCGACCACTACGAACTCCGGCTGGAACAGGCTGTCGGACGACGCTATGAAATAATCGCGTGCCGAACCCGTACCGCCGTTCTCGTCATACCCTGACTCATTCAGCAGTCTGGTATAAGCCTCCTGCGGATTACGGACTGTAAACTTTATATCGCTGAAGTTCGCAAGTATTACTATGCTCTTCGGCTGTCCTGAG
This sequence comes from Candidatus Aphodosoma intestinipullorum, assembly GCA_017694515.1. Lineage (GTDB taxonomy): Bacteria > Bacteroidota > Bacteroidia > Bacteroidales > Paludibacteraceae > Aphodosoma > Aphodosoma intestinipullorum. The sequence goes on along the minus strand of JADIMV010000140.1, from coordinate 12,517 downwards.
AGCGGGAACTTTTTCATCGGCATCCTCTGTGCGGCCTGCGCACGCAAGGTCTGCACCTTCGCCATTGCCGCGCTCCTCATTGCCTTCACCTGCCGGGCAAGGTTCTCCCCGAACGGAATCTCCATGAGCAGTGCCGCATCCTTCTGCGTACGCATCTCTGCCGGTTGCGCCTTCACCCCGCTGCCTTTTATCGACATTCCGTCCACATAGGCATACTCATATACTCCTTCGGCATTGGTTTTCAACAGATAACCGTCATCGGTCGTGGCATAGGAAAAGTACTCGTCCCCATGCAACTTGATTTTCAGCACCGTACCGTCCGGCTGTGTCACCTCCACGACACCCGGATACGCGGGAACTCCGAAAAGGTCGTATGTGCCGATGAGCAAAAGGCACATGACCACAAAATAAAAATGTTTCATATCAGATATTTAGGTTAAATTTCTCTCCTCTCTGCATCACAGCTCCTTGTCCGCCCACACATATTCCTCGCCAGCGCATCATTCCCCATCTCCGCCCGACTGCGGTGCACCACTTGATTGCCTTTGTCGAACCGACTCCTATCTTGTGTGTACCGCACGCAAAGATAGCGAAAGTCGAGAGCAGAAGCAAAGCTCACTTTGATTATGCCGAGACAAAGCTATCTTCGCGAAGCAAAGATACAAAAAGTTAGTGTAACCGCAAACAAACCCGCATTTTTTATCCTGTGCTGGGAAAAACAGCCTCACTTTTCCTCACGATAGCTCTCCCACTTTCTTGACACAAAAAGGGCAGTGCTTTCGGCACTGCCCTGTTCTTCCCGGCTGACTGCTGAAAATCTCTCAGTCCGCCCTGCCGGTTCTGCTCTCTGAAGATATCATTTCATTGCAGAAACCACTTCATTGATGCGCATAGTCCACGCATAATTCAGCGTCTTCATCATGTTCTCCCTGTATCTCAGCTCCTGATTGGAGTAGCCCACGCGATACTGCTTGTTAGCCCAATTAGCCGCAGGAGCACTGGTAACAGTCTCGTCGACAACCTCATCAGTATCCTCATAATTACCCTGACCGTCCATTCTCAATCTATATGTAGGATGCAGGATAACCTGACTGCCGCTTTCATCGACACCATTATAGAATGGGGAAGAGAACACCTCGTATGCTAATAACGGCCACGCCACATTCACATCACTGTATTGTCCGTTACCCACAACGAAATAACTGCCTTCACGTATGAAACTGCAAGGATTCATGCCAAGCTGATTGTCAGTGAATCTCCATATCCACGAACTGATCAGGCAGTCTGACGTGAGCTGACCCGTTGCCATTACCTTCTCATCATCCATAGACCCTGCGGAGATGAAATACTGTCTCACGCTGTCAGCAAAAACCTCCTGTGATACCACACGCATCGTATCGCCGCCTGCCGGGTTCAATGACAGAGTGTCTCCCTCATAATAGACAAGTGCGCAATACCAATCACTCGTAGGTATGACAAAATCACCCGGTACGGAAACCCAATTCACATATCTGGGATCATCTCCCCTAATTATGCCCGAACTGCCGCCCTGTATAATCAACATGGCCTTATACAGCTCGCCGGGCAGAGTGTCTTCCCGGCCGTCACTAAATATGACAGGAATATCAGCCTTGATACCCATCGGAGTTCTTTCGTTCCACGGACCATACATCGTGTTGAAAGTTATAAGCTTCTGCTCATTTACCACTCTGACTGTACAAGTCGCTGTCAGCGTCTGGCCGCTCTCGGTGTTTTCACCGCTGACAGATGCGGTGATAGTCACTTCTGGCTCAAGCGACACCCAACCTTTTACCGTAAGGTTACCGTCCATATCAACCTCAACCATCGTATCTGACGATGCCCACTCCACCAACAGAAGATCCGCACCTTCGTTCGCCTCCGGTATAAGGCTATAAGTCTCACTGTGAGAGAGCGTAAGCTCTGTCACATTCAGATTGAGATACTGGAACTTTGCCCCAGTCTCAGGCCCGTTGTTAGGACAGCCTGTAAGCAGCAATACCGCACACGAGCACAACAATAAGAATTTGATAGTTTTCATATTAATAACAATTTATATGGTTCCGTATTAACCCGTCTTTACAGGTTGTAATAATCCCTCAGGTTAAGGTTGTAATAAAGCTCGGCTGAAGGTATCTGGAATACGACAGGCTCCGCTGTTCTTGTACCCTGTGAATAAGAGAAGTGGTTATCGCCCCTGTTTTTTGTTACCGGGTTGAAACGCTTGAAGACGTTCAGCGACCTGCCTTCGCCCCACAGTTCAATACGCCACTCATAATAGAGGCGCGAATTTTCGCCATCTATCATCGTGGATATATCCATGGCATCAATCTCCGCCAGTTCGGCAGCATCAGCCGTCTGACCGCCGTCAGTGCTGTAACGCTGCTCGACAAGCTTCTTCAGATAAGCCCGCGCATTCGTAACGTCATTGTTCCTTGCAGCTGACTCTGCCGTCACGAGATACATCTCCTCTATGCGCAGCAGTACGTCGTCACTCAGCCAGTCCCTGTCAATCTCAGCTGCCGTATAGGCCTCCTTCTTGCCGACCGGGAAGAACTTGTAGACTGGACAAAGGTTACGCATCTCACTGAACCATCCCTTACGCACATCATTGTCCGGTATCGAATCGTAAAGCAGCTTATCAATAGCCTTATACGCGCCGCTGAATGCGTAAGAATACGTATGCACGTCTATATGACCCCAGAAAGAGCGGAGAGCGCCCCTGTTGTTGGCATCCACATTGCGTCCCCAAATCCACGAGTTGTCCTCTATGTCATTGAAACCGTTGTCCGTCACTTCACTCAGCGGTATGATTGTATATCCGCTGTTGTCACATACGTCGGCGGCGTAATCGAACGCCTCGTCATAACGGCCAATCTCGAGCAGGAGCTTTGCCAGATATGCCTCGGCCACATAGTAGTCGAAACGCTGCTTGTCGTTCTGCCTGTCGAAACCGCTCTTCTCGAAATAATCCATTGCGGTAGTCAGATCGGACTCTATCATACCGGCTATGTCTTCCATTGATGACAGTGATACCGCGCTGTCCACCCTCGACCTCTCATTGTAGTACGGCACAAGATCTGTCTCGGCGAGACGGGCAGGATCACCGCCAAGCTGTGTGAGAGACTGGCCATACAGTATATAAAGGTTGTAATATGCGAATCCCCTCATCGTAAGAGCCTGAGCATAGTAGCCCTGTACCTCTTCGCTGCTCTCGAGCGTGCCTTCATTGTTTATACGCGTCAGCAGCACATTGCAGTTCTTGATGATGCGGTAGTAGTATGCCCATATGAAGCTGTTGCGCGATGCCGACTGCTGCCATGTGGTCAGAGTGGCGTCGGTCTCGAACCATCCGTAACCCTGATTCGTGATAGCCATATCGGAAGAGAGCAGATCGCAGGCTATATCGATTGACTTCTGTCCGAAATAATCGTGCGAACTGCCGTTCGACATATCCATAAGGGTGTAAAGCCCGTTCGTATGAGCCGCCATTGTACCGTCAAGCTCATCATACTGTTCCTGAGTGACGACAGAACCGTTAGGCTTACTCTTGTCTAACCACGCCTCGGAACATGATGCCATCGCCACAACCATGGCGAAAATGGCGAAATATAACTTTAAGAGTTTCATAAGTCTATTCCTCGTTTATCGTTTTAGAATTGTAGTTTAATACCGCACATCACTGTACTGAGCGGCGAATACTGCGATGCGGAGCTTGATCCGTCAGCCGATGCATACGGGATATATCCCTTACGCGCGGAAAGGCAGAACAGGTTATCTCCCGAAACCCAGATGTTCAGGTTGTTGAGCAGTATCTTCTCAGTCCATTTTTTCGGGAATGAGTAGCCTATACGCACATTGGACAGGTTCAGATACGAGTTGGTCGTCAGGAAACGGTCCGATGCCGCATTGTTGTAACGGTCAGTACCGTTAGACAGACGCGGAATGTTAGAGCTTGTATTCGTCGGAGTCCATGCATCAAGCATATCCACGTGCCAGTTGTTGGTACCCGCCTTATCCGAATGCATCAGTCCGGCGTACGTGTTGTCATAACCCCAGCCGCCTATGCCGTACATGAACGATGCGGATATATCGAAGCCGTACAGTGACAGGTCAAAGCCGAAACCTCCTGAAAGGTCTGCCATTGCCCTCTTGTTGACATAATCCGAGCTTGCCTCGTTATAATCGGTAGTAACCGAATATTTAAGATCCTTTCTTGTCAGACCGGGATTGGACAACAGCTCCTGCGGAACGTTGGACACCCACACTTCCTGTGTAGTCCCGTCTTCCATCTCTACCATTCTCGTCACTTTCGTATACTGTGCCACACCGTTTTCATTGACACCTTCATAATGTGCAAGCATCCAGTCCCACAGCGAGCGGCCCTTCGATATCGAACCGTTCATCAGCATCTCTGTCCCGTCGATTTCGAGCGGCATACGCAGTACCTCCTGGTCATAGTGTGCTCCGTTGAGACGTATATCCAATTTCACATTACGCGTATTGACCGCATGAATGGCAAACTGGAACTCTACGCCCTGTGTCGCTATCTCCCCGTCGTTCACATAATATGACGAATAACCGAGAGACGGCGCAGTGGCACGCCCGGAAAGCATATTGGTCGTCGTCTGATGGAAGTAGTTGATGTCTGCGGTCAGATATTTGCCAAGGTCGAACTCAACGCCGGCATTCCATACCTCCGAACTCTCCCATGTGAGGTCTTCCGTACCGAAAGAGTTCCATACAAACGCTGGACGGTTGCTGAACACTGTCATAGCGTATGTGTCAGATGTCAAGTAAAGGCTAATATTCTGGTTACCGAGGCGACCCCAAGAAGCCTTGACCTTCAGGTTGCGCAACAGGTTCACATTCTGCATGAAGTCCTCGTTCGAGATAATCCACGATACACCGAGAGACCCGAACACACCCCAACGATGTCCCTTTGCGAAACGGGAAGAACCATCGGCACGTATATTACCATCGAACAGATAACGCTCCTTATAGTTATAGCGTACCTGACCGAAATAAGAATCCAGAGTATAACAGTCATAATCACCGGCTATAGCAGACATCTCAGCAGCATTTGAAAGATAAATGCCGTTGGGGCGCGCCGTATAGTTCTTGCTGCCGCCTACATATCCCGAACCATAGTACTGGGACTCATGTGCCACGAATGCGCTCAGGTTGTGGTCATTGGCTATAGTGGTGTTATATGCCAAAATCTGGTTGGCCGTAAAGCTAAGGTTGTTCGATATCTGGTTTGTAACACGGCCTACACCCTGTGCATCGCCATAGTACTGGTTCGTGAGATCCTTATAGTCTACCATAAGGTACTGGAGACCGATATTGGCAGTCAAGGTAAGACCCTTGACGAATGTAACCTCCAGCATCGCGTTACCGGTGAACTGATGGCCTGACTGATATGTACGGTCAAGCTGCAATGCGCCCGCCGGGTTGATGCCCGGGCCGTAAAGGCGCGAACCGCCGTCGGCATACATACCGTAGTCATACTGGTAACCTCCTATCTGAGTGTCGGCTACTCTGTAACCGTTCTCATCACGCACGAAAACAGGATATATGCACGGTGCATTGTTCACATACATGAAACCGTTGTTCATCGTACCGTCTGTCTCCTGACCCGGAGAGTTCATCGTGAAATATGCGTATGACATGTTCATGTTACCTTTCAGCCATTTCTTGGCCTGATGGTCTATGTTGGCACGCGCCGTAAAGCGGTTATAGTCTGACGACATATAGTAACCCTCGTCCATCAGGTAACCGATAGATGTATAGTATGTGGTCTTGTCCGAACCTCCGTGTATCTTCACTGAAGCGTCGAGTTTCTGACCCACGCGGAAGATATTGTCCTCCCATGTGGTGTACGGATCATCAACATATCCCTGTTTAAGCCTTACACCATTGGTACGGAATTTCCCGGTTCTCGGGTCTATCAGCGCATTGGTTGTCCACATGTTATAGCGTGACGGTATGCAGCTTCCGGAAATAAGGTTGTCCGTCGCGCTCTGGCGCGCCTGCGCGTCATCCATTGTCCTTGCATAGTTATTATACAGACCCTGCCATGCAAGTTCCATAAATGTCTCAGGATTCTGTACTGTCTCATAGAGCGGTATCAAACGCATATTGGCACCATACTTTACATCTACGTCTATCTGTCCAGCCTCTCCTGCCGTACCTTTTTTGGTCGTGATGAGGATGACACCGTTAGATCCACGCGAACCGTAAAGTGCTGTTGCTGTTGCATCTTTCAACACAGTAGTCGATGCTATATCTGACGGGTCTATAGCAGAGATATCACCATCGTAAGGTATACCGTCAACCACATAAAGAGGTGCTGTAGACGACGAGAACGAACCGATGTTACGGATAGAGATCGAAGCGTTTGTACCCGGCTGTCCGCTGGTCGTTATGACCTGCACGCCGGCAATCTCACCCGCCAGTGCCTTGGTGACCTCGGTAGGATTCTTCTTCTCGAGTGTCTCGCCCTTCACGACTGTCGCGGCACCCGAATAGGTCTTCTTCGTGGTAGTACCATAAGCGACAACCATCACCTCGTCCATCTCTGTCGCCTCCTCGTTAAGAGTCACAACCATGCCGTTTTTGGCCACAACTTCCTGAGTCTGAAGACCCATGAAAGAGATGACCAACGTCGTGGTACCTTCGGGCAGAGTGATAGTAAATTTACCGTCGAAATCCGTAATCGTACCCACGGACTCCGCACCTTTCACCTGAACAGCAGCTCCGATGACCGGTAAGTTGTCCGCCGAGGACATGACTGTACCGGAAACCGTCTTCTCCTGTCCGAAAACTGCTCCCGCACACAGCAGCAGCGCAGCGAACAATAGCGCTAGTTTTCTCATAGATAATACTTTTTCGTTTTTAGTTGTTTATAAATAATGTATTGAGTCTCTGTCTTCCCCATTATACTGTATTTGCGCCATGGATGCGCACAATACTCCCCCACATACATACTATCTAATCAGCAAAGTTATATAATCATGTTCTAATACACAAGACCTGGCATAAAAATTATAGTTTTATTCTCAAACACTCTGAAATCTGTTTTTCCTGCATACGCAGATTGCCAAGCCCTGTTGTAAACAACCATCACTATCATCACTGAATATCAATATCTTACGCGCAAATAGCAAAGTGAGGCATGACGTTATGCCTTTATGCCTTGCACTTCATAAGGTCACGACAATATGTTATAAAACATATGATTCAGATGACAAATATCGAACCAGTATCGCGATAAAACTTCCGTTTTAACACTTGGACTTCGGAGATATCGCCAGTTTTCTCCACGATACGCCTGTTCAGTTGATCATCACGACCAGATAGCGCGACACGCTCCAGAATGCATCTGCATCGATGATGCGCAGCGTGTACTGCCCCCCCTGCTTCTCAAGAATATATGAATCGGCCGGGTGCAATGTCAGCACCTTTGCTTTCTTTGCATATAGCGGTATATGGCTTATCTCCCTGCGATCCACTTTCACGAAATAGTCGCGGTTAAAATCGCCCTCCAGAACCTTCTTCTGCGAAAACGCCCCGCTGCGGGCTATAATGCCCTGATCTTTGAGTTCCTTCGATGTGCCGAAAACATACCACGCGGTATAAAACTCATCTGTGCGGCGGGCAAGAGCCTCGTCCACAGCCTGTTTTTCCGAACGCAGGGCGGTCATATCCTCCTGTAAGGTTTCAATGGAGCTTTTCTGCATGGCTATCATGCTGTCTTTCCGCACTATGACAGTATTAAGCGAGTCTATGCTGTACGACAGCGAGTTCACTTCAGAAGTCATAGCGTCTATGGTCTTCTCGAGGTTCTGTATTTTAAGGCCGCTGTTGGCCAGCCTCTTTTTGAGCGACTCTATGTCCTGCCTGTTCTTGTCGAGGATGGTCTCAACAAGCCTCATGTCCTCCTCTATCATTTTCAGTCGGTTGAGCGAATCGGTCTCCTCCTCTATTCTGGAAGAAATGTACCCGCCGATCGATTTCACTTTCTCCATGCCGGCTGAAATCACAGCCACAGCATCGAAATAGGCGTTGACCTCCTCCTCTATGCGACTGTTCACCGCACGCAGCGAATCGTTTTCGTGCCGGAGTCTCTCACTCTCGACACCGCCACCACACGACGCAAGCGAAATCACGGCATATATTGCCAACACTACATACAAGTATCTCATATACAAATCGAATTCAATACTTACTCCATAACGTCCTCGTCATCTGTCTCATCTTCATCCATGCCGGCTCCGGCTACAACCACAACTATCTCTCCCTTAGGTGCATTGGCTGTGAAAAAGGAAACAAGCCCGTCAAGCGTACCTCGCACTGTGGTCTCATGCACCTTTGATATCTCTCTCGACACTGAAGCGCGTCGCACGCCTCCGAACACCTCGGCAAGCTGCATCAGAAACTTGACCAGACGGAAAGGCGACTCGTAGAAAATCATCGTGCGCGTCTCCTCACGCAGTGCCTCAAGCCTTTTCATCCGTCCCTTTTTCTGCGGCAGGAAACCCTCGAAACAGAATCTGTCGGAAGGCAGTCCTGAGTCTACAAGAGCCGGGACAAACGCCGTCGCACCGGGCAGACACTCCACCTTTACTCCACGGCCTACACACTCGCGCACGAGCATGAAGCCCGGGTCGGAAATGGAGGGAGTACCTGCATCAGAGACAAGTGCCACTGTCTCACCTCCCTCTATGCGGTCGGCTATGCGTTCCACAGTCTTGTGCTCGTTGAACTTATGATGCGGCATCATGGGCGTGTGTATGTCGAAATGACGGAACAGTATGCCCGTTGTCCGAGTGTCCTCCGCGAGTACCAGATCCACCTCTTTCAGAAGCCTGAGCGCACGCAGGGTTATGTCTTCAAGGTTGCCTACCGGCGTTGGTATCAGATACAGTCTCGGAGTCTTGTCATCCATCGCCTTACATATAACGCCTTTCCAACAGAGCCATGAATGTCTCGACACAGGGAGTATCCATACGCCACGACAGTTTCGTGTCTATATATTTTTTAGCCTCGGCTATAGAGCCCATAGCGTTGAAATCAGCCAACGCCTGCATCATCTTCTCTCCGTCTCCGCCGAACAGCTCCCTCTGGAAACGGAAACGGTCCGCGAGGGTCAGAGCCGTTTTCAGGTCAGCTATCTTCTTGGCTGCCACCGATGCGGCTATTGTGTTGTTGTCCTGCTCCTTGGAAAGGGTGTCGTGCAGCGACTCGCCCGACCTCAATGCATCAGCCACGGTTGTCACATGCTGGACAGACTCGGCAAGAGGCACATCGTCCTTCTCCTCGGCAACCGGCATGACCGTTGCCTTCCTTTCAGCGACATCGGCAGGCTCTTCATGAGCAACAATATCTTCCTGACTGTCAATTTTCTCCTCATCAGTATCGACCACATCCCCAGTAACCTCCTCAACGGCATCATCGTGACCGGCGGACATATCTCCTACGGCATCCGCCTCCGAGGTAACCGCATTCTCTGGCGATGTCTCCAAAGCAACATCTGTCTCAGTCTGTTCCGCTTCAACGTCTGACGCAAATTCCTCCCCTCCAACAACCTCTTCAGCAACAGGCTCACTTTCCTCCTTATGCTCCACAGCTACCGGCACAGGTTCAGGCTCTGCGGCAGCCGTTGTCTCAACTGTGACATCCTGTCCCGCCTTATCGTCAGCGCAACACGGCTCGCACTCAGTGTCATCCGCCGCAAACGGCTGAGATACAACAATGCACTCCAATGCCTTCTCATGCACATCGTGCTGCGCACCGCAATCCCTCTCCGCTTCGGCAACTGATGTATGTCCGGCGGACGAAAGAGCCGTAAGGTTGTCTACCAACGCCTTGGCCTTGTCCACAGCCAGTTCCATATATGGTGCGGGGAACTCATTCATGGCGGAAAGTCCGCAAGTGAGTTTCGCCAGCTCCTTTATATCCTTGTCTATCAAGGCTATCAATACTTCTCTACTCATATTTTCATACACACTTATTCTCAGAAACTGTTTTTGATACGGCACACCGCACCGCCGCGTTTGGCAGTAAATCCTAATTGGACTAACTTTGCACTCCGAACACCGCCGCAACGGCAGAACAAAGATAGTGAAAGCCGAGAGCAATGCTAAATGCAAAACGGCAGTTTTGCTTTACAAGACGTTGTACTGTGCTCTGTCATATGCCGTGGCATAATGCCAGGGCATAGTGCAGCGGCTTGTAATGGCCGACGGCAGTTGGTCATATATAGCATTGCCGAGGCGCATCCTATCTTGCGTGTGCAAGCACGCAAAGATACGACAAAAGGATTAATCATCGCATATATTTACCATATAAATTTTCATGTTCAAGTCCATATAATGGAAACCTCACTTGTAATCTATGTATTTTTTCGAATCGAACATCTGCACCGGCCACCAGCGCGGCAGCATAGAAGTGATCTGCGGGTCTATGTTCTCAGGCAAGACGGAAGAACTGCTGAGACGGCTCAAGCGGGCCAAGATTGCGAAACAGAAAGTGGAAATCTTCAAACCATGTATAGACACGCGCTATTCGGAAACCGAAGTTGTCAGCCATGACAACAACGCCATTATCTCCACCCCAGTGGAATCCTCACAGAATATCCTGCTGATGGCAGGCGATGTCGATGTCATTGGCATCGACGAGGCGCAGTTTTTCGACAGCGGCATAACCGATGTCTGCAACACTCTCGCTGAACAGGGCTACCGCGTGATTGTGGCCGGACTCGACATGGATTTCCGTGGCAACCCGTTCGGCCCGATGCCCGCACTCATGGCGATAGCCGATGATGTGACGAAAGAACACGCCGTCTGCGTACGCTGCGGTGCGCCGGCCTACATATCCCACCGCACAGTGGCGGGAGAAAAGCAGGTTTTGCTTGGAGAGACGGACAAATATGAACCCATCTGCCGTTGCTGTTACAGCAAGGAAAAACAGAAAGGGAAGAAAGACTGAACAGACTGGCAACCTCACCCGAACACCCCGTCGGCCTCCATCTGCGCCCTCACAAGCCTGAGTTCATCGTATGTCAGGCTGCCGCCGAGAGCCTCATATACAGAGGATAGCGAAGCCGTGTCGCCACTTTCCGCAAGAGCCTCCTGCGCCGCGTGGTATTTCTCCTCCGGCACATGGTCACGTGCCTGTACCTCTCCCGAGCGAACAAGCCTCTGCAGATGTCCCATGATAGTGGAGCGTGCCAGCCCCTTGGCCGCAGCTACCTCATCTACCGACATTCCCCGGCGGAACAGTTCGAGGCTCTCCTCCAGTGATTTGCCTTTGCGACGCTTCTCCCGTTTCGGTTTATCCTTGTCCTCCGTGTCACCATTGGTCTCAGGGCTGAACGGCATCACTCTCTCCTGCGGCGCTATTCCGTTCTCATCGCAGTATTCCTTTATTATGTCTATGAAATCCTGACCGTAGCTCTTGGCTTTCACTCGACCGAACCCCTTGATTTTCATCAGTTCTTCGGCTGTGACTGGCAGCGCGTCGGCCATCTCTGCAAGCATCTTGGTTGAGGCGACCATGTAGACTGGCAATGACCGTTCCTCGCATATCTCATTCCGTTTCGCCGCGAGGAGCTTATACAGCGCGGGATGCTCTGTCCTGATAAGCGTGCGCACATTATCGCCTGAATAGGCTTTCACCGTGAAGTCCGGCGTGCGGAATGATGCCTTGACGGCAAAATAGTTCGACACGGAGTAGTCCTCCTTTATGCCGTCAATAATCCACTCCCGTTGTGCCACTGTCTCATGCAGGGCTTTCAGCTGTTCTATATATTCATCTGCCTCCGCACGCGAATCGGTCATGAGCGGCGATGACGCGAAAAGCGACAGCATCTCCCCGAGCCGCTCCGTGAAATACGCCGACGCGGCGGCTATCCTCTCACCCAGGCGCGGCGAACGCGACTGCGCAAGCGTGTCGAGCTGTATGATAAACTTCTGCGCAACTGTGTATATATCCATAGCGCACCCGCGCAACTTTTCCAGATACTCCTCCGCACCTCCGGTGAAATCTGACGAGAGACGCATAAACGCGTCTGTGAAGTCTCGCACGCTCTCCATCATGTCGTCCATGCCGAACAGCCTTATGAGTATCTGCAAATTATACTGCCGTTTCATGGCCTCGGCCATCTTTTCAAGCTCCCCGACGGGCAGGCGCGACGACGAATAGCCAATAATGTGGCTGCTGACCGACAGGCTGTCCGGATTAATCGGAGTGGTGAATACTATGCCGTCGAGCGTACGGCAACGGCTCAGTGCGACATACACCTGACCGGAGGCAAACGCCGCCCCCGCATCGATAATTACCCTGTCGAACGTCAGTCCCTGACTCTTATGTATGGTGATGGCCCACGCCAGTCGCAGCGGTATCTGGGAGTATGTGCCGAGCACTGTCTCCTCTATCGCATTTGTTTCCCGGTCAAGGCGGTACTGAACATTGTTCCACGTCTCACGCCCTACGG
>JADIMV010000139.1 GCA_017694515.1 Candidatus Aphodosoma intestinipullorum | reverse complement strand
CAATATACCGGCTTTCAAACCTTCAAAGGAGTTTGCCGCTAAAGTGAAGTGATTCGCGGGGGAGGTAAAAGTTTTTCTAATCTATAAATTGTACAACTATGCCAAGCGGTAAGAAGAGAAAAAGACATAAGATGTCAACGCATAAGCGTAAGAAAAGACTGAGAAAGGACAGACACAAGAAGAAAAAATAGGTCTTTGCACTCAGGATTTTGGTAAAAGCAAATTTAAAGTCATACCGTTAATTGCGAGTCGGACTTTAAATTTGTTTTTTTATTATCCTTTGATGTGCGGAGGGGGAGGCATACGTTGTGCTGAGCCGCGTCCGCAGAGGGCAGCCGATGCCGGAATACGGGTCTGGAGGGCTTTCATTGCATGGTGGTATGGTCAGGGTAAGGGTATATGCGCGGATGTTCCGATTGCGTATTCTTTATCCTTTGTGCCTTGTGATGTTATGGAGTTTTCCTTGTATTCTTGCATGAGAGGGTACGGCGGCTGCCGTAGTATAAGAGGAGTCGCTTTTTGAAATAACATAAAAGCAGAGCAGTGACAAAAGAGTTAGTAATAAATGCGGAAAAGGACCAGATTTCCATAGCGTTGTTGGAAGATGGCAGCCTTGTGGAGTTGCATAAGGATACATTGACGCACTCGTTTGCTGTCGGGAATATTTATCTGGGTCGTGTGAAGAAGATCATGCCCGGCCTGAATGCCGCCTTTGTGGATATAGGGTGTGAGAAGGAGGCGTTTATCCATTATCACGATCTGGGGTCTCAGTTTCAGACGCTTAATAACTATGTCTCGCAGATATTGAACGACAGGAGGCATGAGCCGAAGTTCAAGCGTCAGCCGGATATAGACAAGGACGGCAATATCAGCAGTGTGCTCCAGCAGGGACAGTTTATAATGGTTCAGATTGTCAAGGAGCCAATCAGTACGAAGGGGCCGCGCCTGACGGGCGAGATATCCATTGCGGGGCGGAATATGGTGCTTCTGCCGTTCGGCGACAAGGTTTCCGTGTCGCAGAAAATCAAGCAGGGCGAGGAGCGCACGCGCCTCAGGAAGCTGGTGCAGAGCATACGTACCCCGAATTTCGGGGTTATAGTACGCACTGTGGCGGAGGGGAAGCGTGTGGCGGAGCTTGACGGCGAACTGAAGACGATGATGAAGCGGTGGGAGAAGACCATCGCAGAATTGAGGAAGTCGAAGGGTATATCGCTGCTGCTCGAAGAGAGCGGACGTACGGTGTCCATATTGCGTGACCTGTTCAATCCGGAGTTCGCGGCTATACATGTGAACGATTATGCCGTGTTTGACGAGGTGCAGTCGTATGTGGAGATGATTGCCCCAGAGGTGAAGGACATAGTGAAGATGTACCGCGGTGAGCTGTCGATATTCGACCATTTCGCCATCACGAAGCAGATGAAGTCGCTATTCGGCCGTACGGTATCGTTCAAGCGCGGCGCGTATCTGATACTCGATCAGGCGGAGGCGATGCACGTCATCGATGTGAACAGCGGTACGCGGACGCGTTCGAACCAGACGCAGGAGGAGAATGCCATAGAGGTGAACATGGCGGCGGCGGCGGAGATTGCGCGTCAGTTGCGTCTGCGCGATATTGGCGGTATTGTGGTGATAGACTTCATTGATATGTCGGAGGCAGCCAACAGGCAGAAACTGTTCGAACTGATGGTTTCCCTCATGTCGACCGACAGAGCGAAACATAATATATTGCCGCTCAGTAAGTTCGGCTTGATGCAGATAACACGTCAGCGTGTGCGCCCGGCCATGGTGGTGGATACTACGGAGAAGTGTCCGACGTGTAACGGCACGGGTCATGCCGGCCCGTCCATCCTCGTTATCGACAAGATAGAGGAGAAGATTGAGATGTTGGTCAAGACGTTGAATATAAAGAAGTTCGATGTCATAGTACATCCGTTCATATACGCGTATATGAAGAGGGGACTGCTTTCTCCGTGGATGAGATGGAGGATGAAATACAGTCTGTCGATGAAACTCGTCAGTTCGGACGAGTCCGGTCTCGTGGAATACAGGTTCGTGGATGCATCGGGCGATACGATTGACCCGGTAGCGATGTGCAATCTGCTCGACAGCGAGAGGCTTGTGAAGGCTGATATGTATAAGTGACGCGGTGAGCGGTCAACAAAAGACGTGGCGGCAAGGCTTTTATAGTCTTGCCGCCACGTCCTTTTGCCCTATCCCAGATGGGGCTTATTTTGCATAGCTTACGGAACGGGTCTCGCGGATGACGGTGATTTTCACCTGTCCGGGATATGTCATCTCGTCCTGTATCTTTTTGGCTATGTCGTATGAGAGCGTCTCGACGGTCTTGTCGTCCACTTTGTCTGCGCCGACAATGACGCGGAGTTCTCGCCCGGCCTGTATGGCGTAGGTCTTTATTACTCCGGGATATGAAAGCGCGAGGTTTTCGAGGTCGTTGAGGCGTTTGATGTATGCCTCGACAATCTCGCGGCGTGCGCCGGGACGTGCGCCGGAGATGGCGTCGCACACCTGTACGATTGGCGCAAGCAGTGTGGTCATCTCTATCTCGTCGTGGTGTGCGCCGATGGCGTTGCATACATCGGGCTTCTCCTTGTATTTTTCCGCGAGGTTCATGCCGAGTATTGCGTGTGGCAGTTCTGGCTGATCGTCAGGCACTTTGCCTATGTCGTGCAGAAGTCCGGCGCGTTTCGCTTTCTGCGGGTTGAGCCCCAGTTCGGATGCCATGATGGCGCACAGGTTAGCTGTCTCGCGTGCGTGCTGCAGCAGGTTCTGCCCGTAGGACGAGCGGTATTTCATTTTGCCGACAAGGCGTATGAGTTCCGGGTGCAATCCGTGTATGCCGAGGTCGATAGTGGTGCGTTTACCTACTTCTATTATTTCTTCCTCTACCTGTTTGCGTGTTTTAGCAACGACTTCTTCTATGCGTGCGGGGTGTATGCGCCCGTCAACCACGAGCTGGTGCAGAGCGAGACGCGCTATCTCGCGGCGCACGGGGTCGAAGCCTGAGAGCACTATGGCCTCGGGAGTGTCGTCAACGATGATTTCCACGCCTGTTGCGGCTTCGAGAGCGCGTATGTTGCGGCCTTCGCGGCCTATGATGCGGCCTTTTACCTCGTCGGATTCGATGTTGAACACCGTTACGGAGTTCTCTATCGCAGTCTCTGTGGCTACGCGCTGTATGGTCTGCACGATAATCTTCTTCGCTTCGCGGCTGGCGGTCATCTTGGCCTCTTCCATCATCTCATTGACGTATGCCATGGCTTCTGTCTTGGCCTCATCCTTGATGTTCTCAATCAGTTGAGCCTTAGCCTGTTCTGCGGAGAGACCCGATATGGCAGCGAGTTTTTCCGTTGCCTGGAAATGCAGTTTCTCGAGTTCCTGTTTCTTCGCGTCGACGAGTTGAAGCTGCTTGTCGAGGTTGTCCTTGATTGCGTCGATTTCAGAGTTGCGGCGTTGCAGTTCGTTCTGTTTCTGGTTTAACGACTGCTCTTTCTGCTGTATGCGCGATTCCATCTGCTGCGCTTTTGTCTCGATGGCATGGATTTTCGCGTTGCGGTCAGCAACTTCCTTTTCGAATTCGGCCTTCATGTTGAGGAATTTCTCCTTGGCTTCCAGCAGTTTGTTGCGCTTGATGGCTTCGCCTTTCTCTTCCGCTTGTTTCAGCGTATTTTTTGTCGCCGTGCGGGTGATGAGATAGCCTGCGAGACCTCCTCCTATTAGGGCGGCTACTCCTATTAAAATTTCAGTCCACATGTGTAGGTTTTTATTGGTTAAGTGAATAAAAAAACGCACACTCTCCGTCTGTCCGGCGGAAAATGCGCGATATAAAAAATCATATAGTTATAATAAATGTATCCTGTTCAAGCCGCTGTGCCCGCTATCCTTTTGCGGTTTCGCCCGCTGAGGGAGGCAATGCGCATGGAGCATTGTTTTTCCCGAGGGCGGCATCGATTACATCTGTCAGTCTTTTCATGGTGTCAAGCGGGGCGGAATGCTGTTTCTGTTCCAGTTTACAATATTCAACTGCAAATTCATACGCTACCATGTGCAGTATGTCGTTGTAAGGGAATGAGGAAAAACGTTTTGTGTACACGTTGAGCCTTTCTTCCAGCAATTTTTTGGCGCGTCTGTACGCTTCTTCCTCGTCCGGATTGATGCGCAGCACTGTACAGAACCCGTTGATACTTATGTTGATGTTGAGGGTTCTCTTTTCGCTTTCCTCTCCGCCACTCTTGTTGTCCATATATGACAGAATGCCGACTTTATTTTTTCAGCAACGCTATACAAGTGTCTATATCACGCACTAATTTCGAAATCCTGTTGTGTGCCTGCTTCTTGCTGTTCTCGGACAGTCCGAATGCCTTGGCCAGTTTCAGTCTTCCGTAGTCGTTGTTCAGTTTTACAATCTCCGCACGCGCATTGTCCAAATCGCGCCTGCATCTGTCAAGTTCAGCCCTGAGCATCTCGTTTTCCTTCTGTGTTTCGTTTAACCTGGATATCAGGCCATATATTTTGGAGGCAAACTCGTCGGGCAATCCTTGGCTGTACTCTTCCATTGTAAAATTTCAAACACACAAAGATACGGACATTTTTTTATTTGACAAATTGTATTGCGTTTTTTTATTTGACGCGGCCACTTTTCTGTAGGAGTAACGGCGGTTGTGCCGTAAATGGGCAGGTTTTGGGGTGCGCTTTTAGCCTGAGTTATGGCCTGGGGGCTTAGGGAGCGGTGGCCTGGAGATAGGGAGAGACTTGCTCGAGAATACGTGTTTTTAACCTTAATTTACATCGAGGAGAATTAGGAGGAAAAATTTCCCGCGTTGTCGCTGTAATGCCGCACTGGGAGGGACGACTGTAGTGCAGCGGATATGCTTTGTCTGTTTGTGGATTACGGAAAAAAGAATTACCTTTGTGCGTTAATTTTTGAAATCACTAAACGGATAATATTTTTATGGCAACTACTGCTGACTTTAGAAACGGAATGTGCCTAAACATAGACGGGCAATACTATTTTATCGTTGAATTTCTGCATGTTAAACCCGGTAAGGGTCCGGCTTTCGTACGTACGAAACTGAAGAATGTGACTACCGGCCGTATACTCGACAAGACGTGGAACTCTGGCGTGAAAGTGGAGGAGGTACGCATCGAGCGCCGTCCGTACCAGTATCTGTATAAGGACGATATGGGTTGTGTCCTGATGAATAACGAGACATTCGAGCAGGTGACCATCTCGCCTGACCTTATCAACGGAGTGGCGTTTATGAAGGAGGGCGATAACCTCGAAGTGGTCGTGCATGCCGAGTCGGAGACCATACTTTATGCAGATATGCCGACGCACGTCATTATGGAGGTGACATATACGGAGCCGGGGCTGAAAGGCGATACGGCTACTAATACCCTGAAGCCCGCTACTGTGGAGAACGGTGCTGAGGTGCGTGTGCCGCTGTTCATCAACACTGGTGACAAAATCAAGATTGACACCCGCGATGGCTCATACGTAGAGCGCGTACGTTCGTAAGATTAGATTTTTTTAGATTATACTTTCGTCCTTAGGCCGGGCAACGTGATGTCCGGCTTTTTTTGTGTCTCATAGAGGCTGGGGCATAAGAAAATGGCGGTGTGTCATAATTGCAAACTGCTGCGTTATTATC
>JADIMV010000022.1 GCA_017694515.1 Candidatus Aphodosoma intestinipullorum | reverse complement strand
CACAAGCTCTCATCCCGCCCCTGCCCTCCCTCGCCCGCCGCCGCGTAGCATCGCCTCACCTCTCCAAATTCAAAATATAAGTTAAAAAACACGTACTCTCGCCGGAGCAGCTCCGAAGCCCCTCCGAAGCCCTAACGGACTCTCTCCCCGTCCCCTCCGCCCCTTTTCCCCGCCTGTGCGTTAAATAACTGTAAAATTACCCCCCCCGTTGTGAAAAATACTCCAAATGCCTATCTTCGCAACAAAATAACATGTTGGTTGAACTGCCACTGTGATTACCGTAATTCAGGCAGGCCGGCCTCTGACCTATAAAGAAACCTTAACTGATAACCTATGAACAGCACACATCTCTCCACGCTCTTTGCGTGCATCCTCGCCCTCGCCGCCCCAGTGGCCTCCGCCCAGCACACCCTCCGTGGCCGCTATGTCGACCCCGACACCCTCGCCCTGCCCGGCGTGAACGTCGCCATCCTCTCACAGGACTCCGCCCTCGTCACCGGCACTACCACCGGCAACGATGGCCACTTCACAATCAAAGGCATACCCCCCGGAGACTATATCCTCTCCGCCACGATGATAGGCTATGACGACAACGTGCGCCCACTCTCCCTCCGCTCCGACCTCGACCTCGGCACAATCTACTTTTCCGAGTCGAAAAACCTCCTCAGTGAAGTCGTTGTCATGTCCGAGATACGCCGCACCTTCGCCAACCGCGACGAGCTGCTCCTCCCGCAGGAGGTGAAGCGCAACAGCCAGAACGCCGTCGATGCCATCGCGCAGATGCCCAAGTTCTCCAAGAGCCTCGACGGCAAACTCTCCACCATCGACGGCGGCGGCCTCCTCATCGTGATTGACGGCCGCAAAGCCACCGACGAGAACCTCGCCGCACTCCCACCCGGCAACATAAAAAAACTCATCCACTACACCACGCCCCCCGCACGCTACATGGAGGAGAACATAAGTTCTGTGATTGAAGTGGTTACGAACAAACGCGCTGGCCGCACATACGATGTGACGCTCAACACCACCAACGGCCTCATCGCCGCTAACGGGCAGAACAGTCTTACCGCCGTCTACGCCGACTCCGTCAACAGGCTCTCCGCCTCCTACCGTATTAATTATCAGGACTTCCATCGCGGTGAGACTGGGAACATCTACCGCTATCTCGACGGCGGCTCTTGGAGCGAGAACCGCTACACCTCCGCCGCCTCTACAAGCCGCTACATAAGGCAGAACGCCGTGCTCGACTACTCCCTCACCAAGGAACGCTTTATGTTCGCCGCCGAGGCCTCATACAGCCACGCGCCCCACGAGAACTCCACTCCGCAGGATGTCGCCCTCACCCTCCCCGGCGGCACTCTCATCTCCGGCTCTGGCAGCAGCTTCCTCCGCAACATGGAGCAGACCGCCGCCCTCGACCTCTATCTCGCCCTCCGCCTCCGCAACAGTCAGGAGCTGCTCTTCAACGTCGTGAACACATACTCCGCATCCGAGGCCGACAACGCGCTCTCCCGCACCATCCCTGCCGACCCCTCGCGCGGCTATTCTCTCCGCAACCTCTACGACAACTCCACCTATTCGCTCATCGCGCAGGTCACATACGCCACTCCCCTCTGGGGCGGGCAGTTCGAGCTATCCGGCAAAGTGGAGCACAAGCAGCTCGACCAGCTCTACAACTCATCCGTGCGCACACACCTCAACTACCAGACCGAATTCCTCACCCTCTCATGGACAAAGCGGTGGGGGCAGTGGAGCCTTTACGCGTGGCTCAGTGCGCAGAACCTCACCTTCAACGGCCCGACATACTACAACTTCTTCAACGCCATACCCGTAGCCATAGTCAGCTACAGCCCCACTGACCTCATCACCCTCAAACTCCATGCAGGCGGTGCCACCAACATGCCGAAAGTCGGCGACCTCGCCGGCTCTCGCGTCAGCATCGACGACCGCTACACATCCATAGGCAACTCCACGCTCCGCCCTTTCTACGGCTATCAGGCAATGCTCTCCATGGACTTGAAGAACAAGGCAAACACCCTCTTCTTCTCGCCATTCATAAAATACTGGTACGCCAAGGACTACCACAGCTCCATGCTCTACCGTGGCGCGGACGGCCTCTTCTACAAGCAGACCCGTCAGGCCGACAACCCCGTCTCCGTACAATTGTACGCTTCGCTCCAGTGGCGGCCGGTGAAGTGGTTCACCATCCTCGGCAGCGCGTTCGCCTGCTACAACGAGTACTACACCGTGAGCCGTGGCCTCATGCGCGGCTGGTGGGGCAACCAGACCCTCGGCGCACGCTTCAACGTGTGGGAGCTTCAGACCGAGTTCCTCTGCTTCAACCCCTTCGGCCAATATCTCGACAGATCCGACAATGGCGACTTTATCTCGCACACTGTTCCGTCATACCGCGCCACCATCACATGGACGCACCGCGATCTCAAAGTCGGCCTCGGCTATCTCCACGACCCCGGCTCGTCCGTCACTGCCGCCATTTCTGACATGACCGTTGAGGAAAGCACCCGCTGGCGTGAGATGCGCCACTTCCTCTTCCTCGACTTTTCCTATCGTTTCCGCTATGGCGACGCTCACCGCCGCACCGTGCAGAAACGCATCAACAACGAGGACACCGACACCGGCTTGACTGATGACATGAGAGCAAGATAACAAAGCAGGAAAATGTGGCAGCGCGGACATATACGGCTTATAAGGCAGCACGACGCCATGGAGTGCGGCATCGCCTGCCTCCGCATGGTGTGCGCCTATTTTGGACGGGACTTCTCCTCCGAAAGCCTTTCGCGCCTCTGCCCCCTACCGTGCAGGGCGTGTCGCTCTACGCGCTGAGCGAGGCGGCCGGTGCCGTAGGGCTGCACTCCGTCTGTGGTCGCGCCTCCCTCGATATGCTCCGCCGCGCCCCGCTCCCCTGCATACTCCACTGGGATCAGAACCACTTCGTGGTGCTTTACCGCATCCGCCGTGGCCGCTTCTTCATAGCCGACCCCGGCAAAGGATATGTCTCGTACACGGAAAACGAAATACGTGACCACTGGATTAGCACCTCTTCTTCCGGGGAGGAAAAGGGTGTCGGTATGTTCGTCCAGCCCACCCCGTCCTTCTACGGGCAGAAGAGTGAACACGGGACGGAACGACGCTCGTTCCGTTTCCTGATGGGCTATGTGCGCCAGTACCGCCGCTACTTCGGACAGATTGTCGTAGGGCTTCTCGTGGCCAGCCTGCTCCAGCTAATATTCCCGTTCCTCACTCAGGCCATAGTCGATGTGGGCATTGCCCACCGCGATATAGGCTTCATCTACCTCATACTCCTTGCGCAGCTCATGCTCACCCTGAGCCGCACGGCTCTCGACTTCATCCGCCGCCAGCTGCTGCTCCATATCAGTATGCGAATAAACATATCTCTCGTCTCCGACTTCTTCATCAAGCTGCTCAGGCTTCCCATGTCGTTCTTCGACACAAAGCTGCTCGGCGACCTGCTCCAGCGCATGAACGACCATGCCCGCGTGGAGAAGTTCCTCACCACTCAGGCCCTGAACGTCATGTTCTCGCTCTTCGGCTTCATCGTTTTCGGCGCGGTGCTGTTCATATACAGCCGCCTGATATTCTCCGTTTTCCTCATCGGCAGCCTCCTCTACGGCCTTTGGATAACCCTCTTCATGCGCCGACGCAAGGCTCTCGACTACCGCCTCTTTGAACAGCAGGCCATAAACAGCAGCAAGACATACCAGTTCATCACCTCCATGCAGGAGATAAAGCTTCAGGACTGCGAACAGCGCCGTCGTTGGGAGTGGGAGGACGTGCAGGCCGATATGTTCGATGTCAATATGCAGTCGCTGCGCCTCCAGCAGGCTCAGGAGGCCGACAGCATATTCATCAACGAGATAAAGAACATCGTCATAACCGTTCTTGCCGCCACTGCCGTCATTGACGGGCAGATGACCCTCGGAATGATGCTTGCCGTCCAGTACATCATAGGCCAGCTCAACGCCCCGGTGGAGCAGCTGATGGGCTTCGTCTATTCGCTTCAGGACGTGCAAATAAGCCTCGAACGCATCAACGAGATACACGCCAAGGAGAATGAGGATACCCTCTCCGGCACTCTCCGCTCCCTCCCCGACCCGGCTGCGGGCATCGTCCTTTCCCGCGTGGACTTCAAGTATGACATAAACCGCCCGGACAAGACGCTCGACTCCATCTCACTCACCATCCCCGCAGGGAAAGTGACCGCCATCGTCGGCGCAAGCGGCAGCGGCAAGACCACGCTCGTTAAACTCCTGCTCGGCTACTATCCCCCTCTCGCCGGAGAAATAACCATTGGCGGCGCGGACATCCGCAAGTACGACATCAGATGGTGGCGCAGGCAGTGCGGAGTGGTCATGCAGGACGGCGTGATATTCTCCGAAAGCATAGCGCGCAACATTGCTGTGGACGACGGCGAGATTGACACCGCCCGCCTTGCCGCTGCGGCGCGTATCGCCTGCATCAGCTCATACATCGACTCCCTGCCCCTGAAGTACAACACCGTCATCGGTCAGGACGGCGTAGGTCTCAGCGCGGGGCAGCGGCAGCGCATTCTGATAGCCCGCGCCGTCTACAAGAACCCCGCTTTCATTCTCCTTGACGAGGCGACCAACTCATTGGATGCGAACAACGAACGCGCCATTGTCCAGAACCTCGACAGTTTCTATCGTGGCCGCACCGTACTCGTGGTAGCCCACCGCCTCAGCACCGTAAGCCACGCTGACAACATTGTCGTACTCGACCACGGGCGCATCGTGGAGCAGGGCTCGCACGAAGAACTGACCGCACGGCGCGGCGCATATTATAACCTTGTGAAAAACCAGCTCGAACTCGGAAATTAAAACGCTATGGCATCTGACACTGACAACATAGAGCTGCGCAGCGAAAAGGCGCGGCGCATCATCGGCGAAGTGCCTCCACTACTCGTCCGCAGCGGCATTGGCATAATCACAGCCGTCTTGGTTGCCCTCTTCATCGCGGCCTCGACAATCCCCTGTCCAGAAAGCGTCTCTGTCGATGCCGTATTGACATCATACCATGACAACGAAGCCTCATTCTCCCTCGCGGCTGACAGTCTCATCGCGTCACGCCTGTCCGGCAACGTCAGGCTCACTTTTGAACCCGACACCCCTTTGACCAATTCTAACGCCGCCATCTGCGGCACTGTGACCGGAGTACTGCCGTCGTCCCCTCTCACCGTTACCGTCTCCATCGACAGCCTGTCGCCCGCACCGCTTCCTTTTGACAGCACACTTCATGGCCGTTGTCGCCTGCTCCTTCGTGACCGCACCATCCTCTCCACAATCTTCCATTCACTCCGATAACTCCCCCCCCCTCATAACCCTTATCCCCCAACCGACATTCCAACCGGACACCCAGCTCACCCCATCCTCCCAAGGCATTACCCCTCCTCCCCCTTGGGGAGGTGTCGCGCAGCGACGGAGGGTATAGAAAATGTCCCAACCGCTTTCTTTTTCCGCCATTACGGATGTGACCCTGAAAAGCAGCGAAAAACGGTGCGAGCCGAATGCAGAGCCGAACCTTGTTCAGACTATGCTGAGGCGATGCCCGTTTTGGGCGTAGCCAAGACGGCGTTAAAAAAGTCCGTGTGTCTGAATTACCGTGCAAGCCGAGGGCAGAGACAAAGATTGCGCAAGGTGAGCGTCATGAAGTTGCACTTCAATGACCGAACCGAAGCCAATCTTGGACTATGCCGAGGCGCAGCCGATAATCACGGTGTAAGCCCGGAGTGAAACGGAGGGCAAGTTGAGGACTTTTAGCCGACAAGCGTCGCTTTTCAGTGGGAACGAAGTCTGGCGGCGGCGTTCTTTGATTCCTTTCTTTCGCTGTAGAAAGAAAGGAATTCAGGGGCTTGGGGCAGACAGCCCCCATACGACTGCCCCATCAAAACATCCCCATTATAAAATTACCCACATTCCCCGAAACCGCCCAATCCCAACCTACAAATAAAGTTAAAAACACGTACTCTCGCCGAAGCCCCTCCCAAGCCTCCCCGAAGGCCCTCCATACTCTCGACTCATACTCTCGCGCCACCTCACAGCCCCCTCCCGCCTCATTCCAAACTTTTCCCCTTCTTTCCTTGACGCTAACAAAAAAATGACTACCTTTGCACATGCGGACGGTGCAAGCCGCCGCACTCATACATCCAATATATTAACCTCTAAATAACAATGACTATGATTAAATTAGGTATTAATGGATTCGGCCGCATCGGCCGTATGGTGTTCCGCGCTGCCGTGCAGAACTTCTCCAATGACATTCAGGTTGTCGGCATCAACGACCTTCTCGACGCCGACTATCTGGCCTATATGTTGAAATACGACTCTGTTCACGGCCGCTTCGACGGTGACATCAAGGTAGAAGGCAACTTCCTCATCGTAAACGGCAACAAGATACGCCTCACCGCCGAAATGGACCCCGCGAACCTCAAATGGAACGAGGTCGGCGCAGACGTTGTGGTAGAGTCCACTGGCCTCTTCCTCACCGATGAGCTCTCACGCAAGCACATCAAGGCCGGCGCGAAAAAAGTCATCATGTCCGCACCCTCGAAAGACACGACACCCATGTTCGTCTATGGCGTGAACCACAAGACATACGCCGGTCAGGACATCATCTCCAACGCATCATGCACCACAAACTGCCTCGCTCCCGTGGCTAAGGTGCTCAACGACAAGTTCGGCATCGTCAAGGGTCTCATGACCACTGTCCATGCCGCCACAGCAACACAGAAAACCGTCGACGGCCCGTCAAAGAAAGACTGGCGCGGCGGCCGCGGCATACTTGAGAACATCATACCCTCATCCACCGGCGCAGCTAAGGCCGTAGGCAAGGTTCTCCCCGAACTCAACGGCAAGCTCACCGGAATGTCGTTCCGCGTACCGACCTCTGATGTCTCCGTAGTTGACCTCACAGTCGTACTCGACCGTCCCGCAACGATGGACGACATCAACGCCGCAATGAAAGAGGCTTCCGAGGGCGAACTCAAAGGCATTCTCGGCTACACCGAGGACGCTGTCGTATCGACCGACTTCCGTGGCTGTGCGCTCACATCCATCTACGATGCGAAAGCCGGCATATCGCTCGACTCCAACTTCGCGAAAATCGTATCTTGGTACGACAACGAGTGGGGCTACTCCAACAAGGTCTGCGAGATGGCCCGCGTCATCTGCAAATAAACACGCATAAAACGGTTAATAAATCCGGACACCGGTGCTGCCCGAAACGAAGGCAGCACCGGTGTCCTTTTCATACCAGCACACCTATTATTATGCTCGCAAACAGCAAAGAAGATATAAATACAACAAACAAATATTATAGCAATACTTACACTCCACACCCGCCCCCAGTCACACCGTTGCTTACATATATCAACCGAAATGCACCGCTCGACTTACAATATATAATCCCATACACCCGTCACAGAAAGGATTATCACGGCCGCTCCGTCCGTCCCTCTCATCCACGGCAGGCCCGCATGACACAATCGTCTGATTTATGTCCCAAAACGTATGCTCCTCCATGTCCTGGATATTTTAGTACCGAGATATTATGACTACCTTTGACCTGCCTGAAATCAGACCGTATTGCGCCACAGCAGAGACGGCACAAATAGCCAACAGTCTGTACATCAGTACTCTATTGAACAAAGCGCAGACAGAATAAAAACAAGGCCGCGCCGCCAGTCCTCAAAAAAGGTGCTTTTGTCGGCATTGACAGATACCCGAAAGTGGTGATGCACAGGTTCGATGTCAGGCATAATCCTAACCGGGACAAGCCGTTCCGGCCATATCTTTGGGGCAGCATTCATCCCCAAAACAGAGGCCGGGACTGCGGGTGACGGCAAAACAAGAAACGCAAATCTAATAATATGAAAACATTGTCTATTCAAGACCTTGAACAAATCAGGAAGAGTGCGCAGGCAGACCTCCAGATAAGGGAAGAGAGCAACAAGCGCACGACCGAGGCAAGCTGCGGGCTCGCACTCGGCACACCAAGTTTACAGGTACTTGTCTGCGGCGGCACTGGCTGTAAGGCATCGGCCAGCCACGACATCGTGGACAACCTGAAAAAGGCCATCGAAGAAAACGGCATAGCCGATAAAGTGGAGGTCATAACCACCGGCTGTTTCGGCTTCTGCGAAAAAGGTCCGATAGTGAAAATCATCCCAGACAACACATTCTACACTCAGGTAGAGCCGAAGGACGCGGAAGAGATTGTGCGCCAGCACATCATCGGCGGCAAGCGTATCGACAGGCTGCTCTACACCGACCCGAAGACCGACAAGTCCATCAGCGACTCCAAGCACATGGACTTCTACCGCAAGCAGATGCGTATCGCGTTGCGCAACTGCGGCTTCATCGACCCGGAAAACATCGACGAGTACATAGCGCGCAACGGCTATTTCCCGCTCGCCACTTGCCTCACGGAAAAGAAGCCCGCCGACGTGATTGACGAGATAAAGAAATCCGGGCTGCGCGGACGTGGAGGCGGCGGATTCCCCACGGGAGTAAAATGGGAACTCACGGCTAAGCAGAAAGCCGACCGGAAATACGTGGTCTGCAACGCCGACGAGGGAGATCCCGGCGCATTCATGGACCGTTCCATCATGGAGGGCGACCCCCACTCCGTAATCGAGGCAATGACCATCTGCGGTTACGCCATCGGCGCATCGAAAGGTCTCGTTTACATCCGCGCCGAATACCCCCTCGCGATACACCGCCTGAAAGTGGCCATAGAGCAGTCCCGCGCATACGGCCTGCTTGGCAAGAACATACTCGGCAGCGACTTCTCTTTCGACATCGAGATACGCTACGGCGCAGGCGCATTCGTCTGCGGTGAGGAGACCGCACTCATACACTCAATGGAGGGCAAGCGCGGTGAGCCTACACTCAAGCCCCCCTTCCCCGCAGAACAGGGATATCAGGGCAAGCCGACAAATGTGAACAACGTGGAGACCCTCGCCAACATACCCATCATACTCGACCGCGGCGCGGCGTGGTTCCGCACTATCGGCACAGAAAAGTCGCCCGGCACTAAGGTCTTCGCCCTCGCGGGTAAGATAAACAATGTCGGTCTCATAGAAGTCCCGATGGGCACTACACTCCGTGAGGTCATCTACGAGATTGGCGGCGGCATCAAGGGCGGTAAGAAATTCAAGGCCGTTCAGACCGGTGGCCCCTCCGGCGGCTGCCTGACCGAAAAGCACCTCGACACACCGATTGACTTCGACAACCTGCTGGCCGCAGGCTCCATGATGGGCTCCGGCGGTATGATTGTCATGGACGAGGACGACTGCATGGTCTCCGTGGCGCGTTTCTACCTCGACTTCACTGTCGAGGAATCCTGCGGCAAATGTACACCATGCCGCATAGGCAACAAGCGTATGCTGGAGATACTCAACAAGATAACCGAAGGGAAAGGCACTGAGGAGGATTTGCGTACACTCAAGACTCTCGGCCAGGTCATCAAGGACACAGCACTCTGCGGACTCGGACAGACATCGCCTAATCCGGTGCTGTCGACTCTCGACAACTTCTACGACGAGTATCTCGCCCACGTGAAGAAGAAAGTCTGCCCGGCCAAGAAGTGCAAGGCACTGCTCACATACGCCATAAACCCTGTGAACTGCATAGGCTGCAACGCCTGCGCCAAGCATTGTCCCGCCGATGCCATCATCGGCTCGACACGCAAACCGCACATCATCATGCCGGAGAAATGCATACGCTGCGGCATGTGCGTATCGCGCTGTAAGTTCAATGCTATAGTCATCTGTTAAAAACTGAGTAAACATGGAAGAGAAAAAAGTAAGCCTCAAGATAGACCGCCACGAAATCACCGTACCTGAGGGTACTACCGTTCTCGAAGCGGCACGCATCATAGGCATAAACATACCCACTCTGTGCCACATAGACCTCAAAGGCACATGCATAAAGAACAAGCCCGCGTCTTGCCGCATCTGCGTGGTAGAGATAGAGGGGAGGCGCAATCTCGCCCCGGCCTGCGCCACGAAATGCACCGAGGGCATGGTAGTCAGCACCAGTACTTTGCGCGTAATGAACGCACGTAAAATAGTAGCGGAGCTGATACTCTCCGACCACCCGAACGACTGCCTCACATGCCCCAAATCAAGCGACTGTGAGCTCCAGCGCCTCGCCCTTCGCTTCAACATCAGGGAGATGCCGTTCAACGGCGGTGAACTCTCCCTGCGCAAACGCGAAGTGACGGCCTCCATCGTCCGCAACATGGACAAATGTATCTTCTGCCGCCGCTGCGAAAGCGTCTGCAACGATGTGCAGACCGTCGGCGCACTCGGCGCGATACGGCGCGGCTTCAACACTACAATAGCCCCGGCCTTCGACAAGATGATGGTGCAGAGCGAATGCACCTACTGCGGACAGTGCGTGGCCGTCTGCCCGACAGGAGCATTGACCGAACGCGACCACACAAACCGCCTGCTCGAAGACCTCAGCAACCCTGAAAAGACAGTCATCGTACAGACAGCCCCGGCAGTCCGCGCCGCGCTCGGCGAGGAATTCGGCATGCCCGCAGGCTCTCTGGTCACGGGCAAGATGGTCTACGCACTCCGTGAACTCGGCTTCGACTATGTGTTCGACACCGACTTCGCCGCCGACCTCACCATCATGGAGGAAGGCACAGAGATACTCAACCGCCTCTCGCGTTACCTTGACGGCGACAAGTCTGTGCGTCTGCCTATCCTCACATCCTGCTGCCCGGCTTGGGTCAACTTCTTCGAGCACCAGTTCCCTGATATGCTCGACATACCCTCCACAGCACGTTCGCCGCAACAGATGTTCGGCTCTATAGCCAAAACATATTGGGCGGAGAAGATGGGTATACCGCGCGAGAACCTCGTCGTCGTGTCAATTATGCCCTGCCTGGCCAAGAAATACGAGTGCGACCGCGACGAGTTCAAGACCGGGGGTAACCCCGATGTGGACTACTCGCTCTCCACACGCGAACTGGCGCGGCTCATCAAGCGTGCGAACATAGGCTTCCGGCTTGTGCCGGACAGCGAGTTTGACAACCCTCTCGGAGCATCCACCGGCGCAGGCGTGATTTTCGGAACGTCAGGCGGCGTGATGGAAGCAGCTCTGCGCTCTGTATATGAGATTTACACTGGCAAGAAACTCGAGCACGTAGAGTTTGAAAGCGTGCGCGGGACAGAAGGCGTGCGCCGCGCATCGATAGACCTGAACGGGTTCGAGTTGAAAGTAGGCATAGCCCACGGACTCGGAAACGCACGCTGTCTGCTCAACGAGATACGCGAAGGGAAAAACGAATACCACGTCATAGAGATAATGGCCTGCCCCGGCGGGTGCATCGGCGGCGGCGGCCAGCCCATGCATCACGGCAACGCGGAAATACTCCAGGCACGCACACGCGCCCTCTATGCCGAGGATGCAGCCAAACCGCTCCGCAAATCGCACGAGAATCCCTTCATACAGCAACTCTACGAAGAGTATCTCGGCAAGCCCATGAGCGAAAAGGCGCACGCCCTGCTCCATACTCACTATTTCAACAAATCTGTCAACTAACAAAAACACGGAAAGATTATGCCAGACATAAAATTAGCATGTGACATAGCCGAACAGGTTGAGGCGATATGCGACAAACACGGCAACGACCCCGGCGAACTCATCAACATACTCCACGAGGCACAGCATCTTCAGGGCTACCTGCCCGAAGAGATGCAGCGCATCATAGCGCGCAAGCTCGACATACCCGTATCGAAAGTCTACGGCGTGGTGACCTTCTATACCTTCTTCACCATGACCCCGAAAGGGAAGCATCCCATTTCGGTCTGTATGGGCACGGCCTGCTATGTGCGCGGGTCGGAGAAACTGCTCGACGAGTTCAAGCGGCAGCTCGGCATAGATGTCGGCGAGACCACGCCCGACGGCAAATTCTCTCTCGACTGTCTGCGCTGCGTCGGTGCGTGCGGCCTCGCGCCCGTAGTCATGATTGGAGAGAAAGTCTACGGCCGCCTGCAAGCCGCCGACATCAAAAAGATACTCGAAGAACTCGAATAACCAGAGTTTTCAAGAATGTAAAGACGTCCACGGAAAATATTGTAATATTCCGTGGATGTCTTTATTATATAAGCAACAGCCAATGAAGGCTATAACTCCTGTAACTCACCATCAGTGTTCCTCAAATTATATCAATCAGAAAAATTATTGGTATAAGCTCTTTAGCAAATTTGTCTTTGCTCTCGCACTCATAGGTCGATATTCTTGACATCCGGTAATCTTATTAATCGGATATTTGCTCTTTATATACATCAATCCCCGTTATGACCAATGTCATAACGGGGATTGTCCAATTAACATTAACTATTAACGCCCCATCACTTACCTCTTGCAACAATTCTGTCCGGCATATTTTCTCTTACCGAAATAACCCTCTCGGGAGCACTGACAGATTGTCCCGTTGTGTATTGGCCGACAAAATGTCCATCAACCTGTGCACCTCTGAACGATGTACACTCGAGATCTATCCTCTCCGCACTCACCGTCAGCGTACCGTCCATAATGAAATAAATCATACTGCTTTGGAATTGCGCATACGATGGATATAAATAAGTATTGCCATTTGCATCCTGCTGCGCTCCGGGACTTGCCACCACCGTACCTTCGCTCATTGAGAAATCGAAACTATATGTCCCCTCATATACTCCTCCGCGTGGCACAAAGGCTATCTCTACAGTTGAAAACGCCCCGTCCGTCATTGACAGATAAGCGATGCCGTTCTCCTCTTCGATATTAGCTTCATTAAACACACCAATAAACCCGGGCTGGTTCTCCTGTTCGAGCGAATAAGGCACAACTTCCACCTCAAGCTCTCCACTGTACTTAAACTCATATTCTCCTCCTTCTTCATCTGTGAAATTACAGGTGATTGTAATTAGAGAACCTTCACGCTTTATATCCATCTTACCGCCGGTGATATTTGGATCATTAACCATCTTACCGCCTTCGATGACACCTACAAAAGAATACTCTTGTCCCGCGCCAGGTATAACAGTACCTGGAGTCCATGAGTCATTCACCTCATACGTACCGTCTGTTGGATAACCGTCAGGCAAATCTACTTTGTCAGAAAAGAAATAAACCTCCGCATAGTTGCCGTTGCCGCCCACTATCTGCGAGCCTTCAGTCTCAAGCGTATTGTCTATAAAAGCGAATACAAACAGTTCTCCGTACTCATACGTACCTTCATACTGTGCGATAACCTGACAGGTACTCTCACCGGGCTGCGGATCTGGATCTGGATCCGGGTCTGGTTCCGGTTTAGGTTCACACGCAGTAAACATCACTGCGATTGCCGCCATCAAAACAAGTGGCCATTTCAACAATTTCTTTGTCATCTTCTCTCTTTTGATTATTAATAATTAAACAATAAGGTGTGGCCTCACCCTAATCGGGCGCAGCCACTCATTAAATCTCATTCGGTCAATTTCATCATTCGCGCCTGTTTCCCGGTCACCTCTGCACGGGGAGCGTACCTCCTTACAGACAGTGACTCTGTCTCAGTGTCAAACGCTACTGCACCCTCATACTCCGCATGTATCTCACTACCGTTATACGACACGAAATCTATCGTAATGCCTGTTTCTGTCACTTCCACGGTTCCTGATATCAAATAATATGATGCACCGTAAAAACTGCCAAGCTCCGGGATAACGTCATACCCGATATAAGATGGATAGTCATATTGCGAATCCCCGCCGGGACTACGGTAACAAGTCCAATCTCCTTTCGTATCGTTTATCGTATATGTACCTACAGGAGAAGTCGTCCCTTTCGGTGCATACAACTCTATCTCAGCAAACTCGCCGAGATCATTCAACATATACAGGAATATATAGTCATTCTCCGTATTATACTCCTGTCCGTAGTTCTTAAACTGCGCAGTATTAAATGTAAACGTATCCACTCCGGCCGTATCGACCTCATACGAATAATCACCGCCGCCATCGCCGGTAGTTCCCCCGCCTGTAGTCGTACCGCCAGTCCTGTCAGTCACAGAAACCTCTCCTGAAAACAAGAAGCGCATATCCTCATTATCCATTATCTCAAAATCAGCCGTCATCTCCACATTATCGCCATCTACCTTGAGCGAAACATTTCCTCCCTCTACATAATAGAACGAAGGCTCATTCACTCCGTCGGTAAACTCAAGCACATAGCTCCCTACAAGCTGATTATACATCTGTCCCGTCACTACAGCAGTTCCCGGCAGCAGATCCTCACCCACAGGATATTCCCCTGTCGGCGGGATAAGATTTTCCGGCAGTACGTCAGCCAGCACATCGACATAAGCCACATAGCCGCTTCCGCTCTTATAAACGCCATCCTCAAACTCCATACCCTCTGACGAGAACACCATCAGCACATCCTCTGACCCGCTGCCGTAATAATCTCCATAGTACTCAGCCAAAACAAACTTCACACTCTCTTCAATAACCTCTGGATCTGGTTCAGGATCTGGCTCAGGTGTAGGTTTCTCACATGCGACCATCACAAAAGCCGCCATTACAGCCATCGCAATCAACGACAGCACACTCACAAATTTCTGTTTCATGACAAATTAATTTTAAGTTAATAAAACCATTATTCTACAGATAATATACAGTAAATCATTCATCTTTTTTATGCTTGGACAAAAGCAAATACAATCTAATGACATAAAACCTTAACTGCCACGCGCCGCCCGTCAGCATACACGACCTGCAACACATAAACCCCGTCAGGCAAATTCTCTGTCAGATCATTCTCTCCCTCCTCCATGACAAACGTCCGCACCAACTGCCCTGATACTCCATACAAAAGTCCTTGCGCAGCCTGTTTCACGCTCACTCTCATGACTCCATCGTGAAACCAGACACGCGGTATATCCTCAATGCTGCCCGCCTCATACTCAACTGGAACAATATCGCACGTAAACTGCCTCACCCCGTCCGATTTTCTCTCCAGCAGCACACGATAACGGCTTCCGAAATCAAGACCGCCTTCACGATACAACACCGATGACACCTCATCTTCGAGTGCCTCGCCCTCATGATACCACTCGTAAGTTGCAAATACATACCCGCCGTTATAATCCGCATTACGGATTGCAAGCACATCATTCCATCGTTGCACGAGGATTGAATCTGGATATAAAACATCAAGCGTGAAAGGCAATACACTGTTGCCACACTTCGCATTAAAAAACTCAGCCTCCCCGCTATAACGACCGGGGACAATCCCCTCTGGCAACGACACTGTCACTGCCGTATCTGTTGCCTGAACCACTATTGTATCTGTTCCGGGAAACGTTTCACCGAACGAGACTGCACATCCGTCAGTCTCCCCATTGATACGCCTGAACGGCAAAAGGAAAGAGCCATAATCGGCGCAGACTGATATATGGTTTGCCGCGAGGTCTATGACAAGCGACTGCCGTACATATAAGTCAAGACGCTTGATAACCGAATCGCACCCCATCTCGTTACGCAGCGTGTCCTCATAATGCCCCTCCTCAGTCAGAGGAATACCTCCAAAATCATAAATCTCTCCCGAACAGATTGTAACTGTCGTGTCGACCGTATCGGCCGTATACCGCATTACATTAAGCATCACTATACTGTCACAACCATACCTGTTTTTGCCTGATATCTCATGTATCCCCTGAGCATAACTGACTCCGTTGTATATAACAGAATCTTCTCCGCACACATAAAGGTTCACACTTTCTTGTTCTGACAATATAGATGGCACATGCACCACAAACTCTTTCTCATCCGTACAAAGCCATTCCGAATCTATAGATACGCGCAATCGCACACTGAAAGTATCTCCCGCCGCAGGTACCTGTATTACTGGAGCAGACTCTGTCGAGACACCTCCGTATGTCCCCAAATCCCACTCATACATACGGCACGCCCCTTTGACAGGTATTGTATCTCCATTCCAGATGCCATATATGCTTGACGTATTACTGAAAGTCACTTGATTCCGGCAATCCGTACTGCTGATGCTATACTGCATATCTGCTGCCGGTTCTTGCGGCAACGTGGATGTCGTCAGAGTAAAATAACAGGAACTGTCCTCCGGGAAAATAAGCCTTACGGAATACGTAGATGTATCATCTGGAGCAATTGATATGAAATTCTCATCAGAAACTTTTGCCCCTGTAGGGTCGTATGTCTTGTACCAATGATAATAGAATCCCTCCGGCACAGAAAGCGTATCAGGATGCTCCCCGCACGCAACACCGTCTATCTTGCCGTCATCACAGTCCAATACAAAATAGGCGTATGCGAAATGGTAATTCATAACACAGGCACGCAACGTGATACGTATCTTAATTTTGCGCCCTACATAACCGCCTAAATTAATACCTATCAATGACCAGTCACTCCACATGATAGGATTGGGCAACTTGGTCAGTCCTTCCGGTGGTACATATTCATGCCATTGACGCACCTTATCCTGTGACACGCCCTTGGCATTGAACTCTGAACGTGTACATGGCGACAGCAATTCCCCGGTTTCCGCATCGAAAACTTCCACTATAATTCTGGTCTGGCCCTCCTCTTCGTGTTCATCTTCATACTGCAGGACTGCGGCATACCGCACCTTAAGCACATCTGCTTCATCTGTCACAGTATATGTGTAAGCTATCGACCCCGATGCCACATTGTCTACCTCCGCCCAATTTGAAATACGCACAGACGCGACAGCATCCTTAGGAACAGTCTTCAACTGATACCCGGTCCGGGGATCGTATTCGTCCGGCACCGTATGAACCGTATGTATGCTGTTGGACGATTCTGAGCCATGATCCACAATGCCATTATGAGAATATGGATTTGCGAAATCGCCATACGTAGCCTCCACACCAGGCGCATGTATGTCTATAAAATTAAGACAATGATCTTCCGCATTGTAAATTATGACATTGGACAGATCACTCCAAATGCTGGTATCCTCATCACAAATACTGCGGACTCGAACGTTATATACACCCTCCTCCGTATTGTTCAAAGAAAGGGTATAATTTTTCACCGTCAGGCCCTTCACAATGGTAGGTTGCTGAGGCTGCGACGCATTGGTACGCACATACGCCAATTCATATTCCTTTGCAATGCCATCCCATTCAACTACGTAGGCATGATTGGGCTTATCTTCTGAAACACGTAGGTTCGACGGAGCTTCTGCGCAGCCATCATTATAAGGCTTGCCTATTTGTACGTTATCAATACATGCCCCCGGCTGATATGCATAATCGCCGCCATTGGCTTTCCATACGAATACCAGATAATACTCTCGGCTGGAAGATGTCGCCTTTATCGTCCCGGTAATATTTTCCCAGGTCATATTGTGAAAATAATATCGCCCCTTGTCATCAGAAAAACGGTTCAACGTCACAAACGACGGGAACGATACACCTGAAAGGGCAGACCCTGGAGTCCCCATTGATGCAGGCATCCATGCTACTGCAAGCCCATCACGTACAGTTCCATCTGCTGCCGTCTCACCACCTGCCCGACAATCAAATGACAGTATATAGCTACCCGGCCCTACAGTGAATTTCCGGTATGCGGAAATGTAATAGCCTCCAGCCGAATCCTTATAACCTGCTATCGCTCCGCTGTCCGATGTAACATATAAAGATTGTGAACCATATCGATATGCTGCTCCTCCAATCGCCCACATTGATGGAGTCCCTTCATTGACAAATGTCCACCCATCCAACTCAGACTCTGATTCGAAACCACAAAAATAAGGCAACTGTGTATCATCGGCCTGCGCCCTCATTTGCAAGATTGATACAGCAAGCAACACTGACATCATGAAACGAATATTCTTCATTCTTCACTGCTTTTGAAGAGAAAAGTTTTCTGTACCCACAGGTATTGTGGGTACAGAAAAACATGAAAACTATTTGACTATCAACTTCCCGACATGGACTTTCCCCATACCGTCCGTCACTCTTACCTGATACAGACCGCTACTGTGTATACCGTTAATCACTATCGGTGTCTCAGTAATCACGTCAGAATAAATTATGCGTCCTGAAATATCGATAATTTCCATACGCATACCGGTCAATTCTCTTATAGTCCAATCGGCCACAATATATGCCGTACCCATAGCTTCAATTGGATTAGGCACAATGACAAGATTTCCGACCATAGTTTTGCCGGTCGATGTCACGACATCAAGATGCAGATGATTTATGCTGTCGCAACCGGTAACATCTGACATGACTGGTCTGGACTCATAATCACCGGCCGCAATAAGCGTTTCTCCATCATACGGATAAGACTCTCCCTGAGAAATAGTGACTGTATCAAACGTATGGATTGTCGGCACAAACGTAAGACTGAGTCTCGTTACCGAATCACATCCTTTGGAATCTGTATCGATTCTATACAACACCGAATCCTTCGTAACTGTTATACCGGCAAAACCATCAAGATAGACAGGCCTTCCTTCGCAGGCGACACCTGATATGTCAAACGTATCCCGTGGAGTAACTTCCATTCTGAGAATAATATATCGGTCACACCCGAATTTATTCTTTATCGGTATACGGTATTCTCCAATACTGCCATAAAGCATACCTTCCAGTTCCCCCTCTACACCTTCACAAATGACGGTATCCTTAATTATTACCGAATCAAGCACCTCAAGATGCAGCCACTCGGTCGCTTCACATCCTGACTCATTCAGATATTCACGCGGATACAATCCCGGCAATTCATAGATTTCATCTCCGAATCCATACTTATCGCCTTGACATATAGTATCGAACACATGCGTCTCCACCGGCAGAACAGTCACTGCAATCCTCGTAACCGAATCAAGTTCTGGGTACAGGACACTCTTCATAGTGCATACATATACACTGTCATAGATAGGTTTCTCCCATTTGTCGCAGAACCAGATGGAATCACCGGCACATATTTCCGCATCTAACTCCACATCCAGCACCACCTCATCCAACCGCAAATGTATTACTGAATCACATCCTGCCGATGAGATCTCCGTTCTGGTATAATCCGGTCCCGGTTCTGTTATACCGTTTGTAAATCCATAACCTGTATATGTCTCCCCCGGCTGTATGTAATCATGGAAATAATAATGCTGTTGAGGCACATATACTGACACATTATATACAGTATCCGGAACCAATGCTTTATCATCCGACTCTTTCCTCGTCAACTGATTGACACCTTCTTTCAGTTGTCCTGCAGCTACCGAGAATCCATAACCTTCATAATTCTCGCCTGCACACACCGTATCTGACAGATTATATGTGAATCCTATCGTGTTGATGCGGAAATTGTCTATGT
Source organism: Candidatus Aphodosoma intestinipullorum (assembly GCA_017694515.1). Lineage (GTDB taxonomy): Bacteria > Bacteroidota > Bacteroidia > Bacteroidales > Paludibacteraceae > Aphodosoma > Aphodosoma intestinipullorum. The sequence continues at coordinate 13,143 of JADIMV010000022.1, read as the reverse complement.
AATGGAACGCATTGCTGTAATACCACGCGCAACTTACACTCTTTATAATCACCATAACGTCATTACCCGCAAATCTGTCGAGGTTTTCTTCAAGCGTAGTCCATTCATTTACCTTCAAGGCTTTGTTGACCAGCGTATCGCAATAACTCTTTCCTCCGTCCGTGGACAGATATATCGACATCTCTCCTCCATTCGGATTCATATAGTCTAACGTCATCACTGCTCCGCGTTCATCAATATGTACAGCCGGTGACTTGAGCACATTTGTCTTGTCCTTCGGATTGTCCCGTGAGTCGAAACGCAACATTCCGTTGCCGGTTTCATCCATATAGAAATTCCATCTATACTCTTCTACATCCGTTGTACCCTCCGAATTATCCCAACATGAAGGTAATGTATTGACATTTTCAAAATCTTCAAAGACTGGAGCTATTGTCGCGCCGTAACACAATGTTGTGAACTCGAACACCGTTGCCGATGTCTCATTTCCGTCCTCACAGATAGAACTTATAGTTCCTCTGTATTTGGTAGACCCCATCAGACCGTTCAATTCAAGCTCACTCACATCTACAATAGTATCCACTTCAACTCCGCCTCCTGTTACCACTATATGGTACTTGTCCGCAACATCTATCCAAGTCAGCTTAGCATAGGCTGATGTAACGGACCCGACTTCGACTGCCGCCGGCATATCGCACTCGACAGCCTTTATTGCAATGGAATCTACACTCAGGTAAACGCCGTTCGCTTCTCCATAAAGACCTACGGCATAAGTACCATCAGCCTCTACACTTAACCTTGCCGTATACATAGTATAATCAGTTGTCAGTCTGCGCTCATCAAAATACAGTTTTATCTGTTCCTGACTGCTTCCTTCCGGAGCGACTCCTACCGCTATACGTGTTCCTTCGGAAACCTCGTCTACGCGCGCATAGAACATCATCTGATAGCTTAATCCACCTTTTAGGACAAAATTACGTGTCATCCACGCCCCCTCGTCACACCACGACAGGTAAACATGTTTATCTCCACTATATGCTTCATACCTGTTCGATGGTTTATCGGACAACGTCCACTCCTCATCCCCATTTGCGGTTTGCGCCCAACATCCTAAATCACCATACTTATCATACGTCTCGAAATCTTCCACAAATGCATGAGTCAGATCAACTGTATCTGGAACACATGTGGTAGTAAATGATACAGGTTCTGACCAGTCAGAATATCCGTCTGTACCGCAGTTACTCCGCACATATACTGTATAGCTCATCTGTGGCTGTAGACCCTCCAGACGTACTGAGTCCGCACCTTCATCTACATCCGATACGGATTCCGTAGATTCATCAAATACCTCACCGGCCTCAAGTAATACATACTGAATTCCAACATTTTGACCAGTCCATCTGACAATAGCTGATGCATGCCGGACTGAATCCACCTCAAGACCAGTAACAGGACGACATGCCACCTCCTTCATCTCAATACTGTCAACAGCTGCTGCTACATATTCTGTAGAGTAATTTGCTATATTATTCCACATAAACACCAGATTATAATATCCGGCAGAGTCCACATCTGCATCACCGCTAAATAAAGTCCATTCCGGCTTATTTTTCAGCTTTTCTGAAACAGCTATGCCGTCTTCTGGCAATTCTGTCCCTACTGCAACTATATCATAATGCGAAGGAATCAGGAAAACCTTAAAATAATCATCCGCCCAGGCATTCTGACTTTGATCTACATGATACATGAAACTCAATCGATACAATTTCTCTTCCAGATTAACCGTGCGATATGCATATACCATATTCCCATGAGCGCAATTATAAACATTCATACTGTCGGCATCTGCCACATACAGAGCCTGCTCCCCTTCATAAACGGCACTCTTATCCTTACCGGACACTATCCACGAAGCATTTTCACTGGCTATCATAGTCCAATCATCTGCTTCTTGTTGTTCAAAACTGCAAATGAACGGCATAGTGACAGGAACCTGTGATGTACGGAAAGTCAAAGGATCACACCACTCCGTATACTCTTTCTGACCGTTCGTTGTTTTGTAATCGCGTATCTGTACCTTATATTCCGTATTTGGAGTAAGTTCCGTCAAAGTTTTCTCTCCAGTTGTAATTTCTTCTATCACCGATGATTCATCCTCATCTATCATCAGTTCTGATCCTTCAGCATCTGGAGATTGTGTCCACACGAACGTTGCCGATGTCTCGGTAACGGCTTTCACATGCAGATCCTCTGGAGAAAAGAATGTTGGTATTTCATCAACATGAAGATTATCTATCAGCAACTCCCCGCTATATGAAGAATTATATTCATTTATCACTATTCTGTAATCCCGTCCTGTCACTCCGGCATTATTGAATTTGATTTTTGCCGTTTCTATTGACTGCGTTTTTGTCAGGGTCGCCACAGGTCTGAACATATTGTCTATCTCCTGTATGCTGTCCTTGTGAATCACACCGACATTCACAGATACACCTGAATTCGGAATCTGGTACAAGAAACTTAACATCAGACCCTCTATATCGGCATCTATCTCCGGCAAAACAAAGAACGAACTCTCCCCGCTGCCTACAATCCTCAACGAACGCTTTCCATCAAGTAGATAATATGATGTTGACACAACACTCAAATTGACATATCCGATACTTTCAAACGAAATGCACTTTATCTCAGTCGCATCATCATACTCTTCGAACGTTTCATCATACGGGATTTTTTCCGCCGCGCATTCAGTAGTAAACACTATCGGGAAGGCACTCCAAGGACTCTTGTCATTCTCACCGCATACAGTTCTTATATACGCTTCATAAGTTGTAATCGGCTGAAGATTATTTACTACTGCATTCTTCTCTGTAAATCCATGAGGATTTTTGACAGTATCAGGGTTAAATCCAGTCTTCCCAACAGCTATTTCCCACATTGCCGTATCACTTTCATCAATGATGGATAACTTTACTGCCGTATCACTCACCTCGGTCAATGACATATTTGCTGACTTCGGACAAGTAGGCGGAAGTGACACATATACGTTGTCGATATATATCTTCGAATTATAAGAACCATCAGATATAGCAGCAAAACCTATTATGATTTCATTCCCGCAAAACTCTGTAAGGTCATACTGCACTTCCGCCCACTCTTCACTCTTTATATTCTTAGTTACAGTGTCCTCGAAAGATATCCCTCCGTCTGTCGACACAACAATATGCAGATCTGCACTCTTATTCTGCATAGTAAATGATATCTCCGCTCCTTCAGCATCTGTCAAATCAATGACAGGAGTTTGCAGCATACACTGATTGCCTTTAGCATTGTAATCCGCATCAAACTCCACACACTTATAATTTCCACTATTAACAGTCTCCCATGTATTATAGGAACTTGTCGACCCTTGTTTAATAGCGTCATTCCAGCACGATGGCAACCTCTGTGCCATATCATATACTGCATCGAAATTCTCGCTGAACGGTAAAGCCTCAACACCACACGCCGTTCTGAATGGCATAGTTGTCGTATCCCCGTAGACATTATCTCCGCACACAGCAAACAGTTCTATCACATAATCCCTGTTCGGCACAAGACCGTCTATTTTCATAGGACTTGTCTGCCCGGTATATTCTTTGACTTCACCGCTTTCATTGGCAACCAGCTTAACAGTCCATTGCCTTTCCGGAGCTGTATTCGTCATCCATTCTATCGTGATATTATCAGTGCCGAGTTCTTTAATTGACAACGCTCCTGCCTTCGGACAGCTCGGTGGTTCCGAAACGCTTACATTATCAATGTACACTATACTATTGCTTGTAGTAATATATATGTTCTTGGCATCTAATGCCGCACCTTCCAGTGTACTGAAATATGCTATAACCTCCGTCCATTCCCTCACATCTGGAATAACCACTTCAGCCACAGGCGCAACAGTTCCCATATCGCTTGGATCTGTCATGACACCTATTACCAGACGGGCACTATCCGTAAGTGAGAATACATGCATTTTAAACATATACGATGACAAGCTCTCGACCTCCAGTGTCGGTGTTATAAGAGATACGCTTGCTTCAGTACTCATCTCACACGAGTAGACCCCATCCATAACTTGGAATGTGCTTATCTCACAACTGCCCTCACCGGCAGTCAGCCAGCATTCCATTATACTCTCATCCTCAAACGATTCTGAATATGGAATATGCTCTGCTGCACACAACGTCTTAAATGTATATGGGCGTGTCCATTCACTCTCGGTTCCATCATCACACAATGCCTGCAGATAACAGTAATATGTCATATTCCCGGTCAATGCTGTCAAGTCAATATAATTGACATCTGATGTCCCATCATATATATCTCCGTCTGTAGTAGCCGGATCTATCTCAGTTGTAGACACCTTTACATTCCATTTGGCGGCACCCGTTTCCCACATCAGCCGCGCACCCGTCTCCGTCAGTTGCATTACTGATATTTCTTCCGGATATTTACAGGGAACACATTTCAGAGTCAATGCATCAAGTCCTAAATCATATATACCCCCTACCGTAGTTCCTCTTATACGCAAGAACTTCACATCTGTCGCTGGAGTAAAGAACCTCCTTACTTCTTGCCACTCTCGGTTATCGACCGGTCTCGTAATTATAGTCACAGCCGTCAAATCCTGAGGATCCACTGTATTACTGAGCGCAACCTCTATCTCGCTACCCGAATAGTTGTTGTCGACTTTCACATAAAACTCTATCTCATATTGCACCCCTGCCTTCAGTAACACTGGATAATACAAGTCTGCCTCTGCCGCTACGCCATAATCCCCGGCTAACGAAAAATAACGCCGTCCCTCATAAGAGTCGTAACTCGATGAACGCGACTCCCAAATTGCTACACCTGCCACAGGTAAACTTTTCCAACAGCCCATATCATAAGAACCATAATCCTCAAATCCATCTGTAAATGGAGTGCCTTGAACTATTTCCTTATGTTCGCACTGCGTATGGAAGCTCACCGGCTCATCACACCACGCACCTCTCTCTTCCCCACAAACAGCTCTCACATACAAATCATAATCCGTATCCCCACTTAGGCCATCTATGGTAAAAGTCGTACCTTCCTTATATATTGGTTCCATTGCCAGCTCATTCGGATTACAGCGTGGTTCACCGTACACCACTTCAAAAGCAGTCACGTCACTGCAAGTTACCGTCAGATCAACCTTTACATCATATATCGAATCAATTTTCACTGCTTCTATATCCGGACACATTGGTATCCTGTCAACGGTAACATTATCCAGCGTACTGCCGTAATCATAACTCGTTGAAGTATATTTAAATACTATATATCCATATCCTGAATACGAGTCCAGGTTAACCTTGTAGTGTTTATTCTCCGATGTACCCTCTATAGCAGCTATACTTTGGAAAGATCTGCTGTCGTTCAAATCTTTCATCACCCCGACTTCTAAAGTACATCCGTCATCACTCACATAATCAAACTGCACCCTCCAATCGCCTACATTTTCATAATCAAACGACGGCATGGCGAACATATTACCGGTCAATTCGTCTCCTTGCATCGTCAGTTCATCATAACTCCCGACATATGGATACTTTGTAAATGTTCCACCCCAACCCTCTTTGGTATATGTTTCCAATATAGTCCAGCAATTCCAGCCATTCCCTGAAAAATCCTCTGTATATGATCCTGTTTCCTCTATGTTTATAGTACCGCAGGATGTCGTAAAGTTCACGCTGCTTTTCAGCGTATCGCTCACATCATCGGCAGAACAATGAGCCACGACTTTCAAATCAACGGTATAATCTGTATTGGCAGTCAGGCCGGATATGGTAACCTGTGGCGCATCAGTATTCTCGGTAATAATTGGAATTTCCAGCCCTTCATATATATACTCTACATACCACTCGGTCTCACTTCCCCCTGCGGTCCATCCTATGACCGCATTATCATCTCCGACACTCTTAACCTCAAAATTCTTGGGTTTAAGGCAAGAAGGTATTTTTCTCACCCTCAAATCATCTATATATATATTCTCACCATAATCAGAAATCACCTCCAAAATCACATAAACATCTCCTTTTACCGGTATATCGGCCATATATTCATTCCATCCCTCTTGCGGTACAACTGGCTCCCACGTCGTGCCACGATACAGACTCTTCAACAGAATTGCACCTGCCGTATCGGGAGTGTTCTCATTGACATATATGTTCAATATGCTCATATCATCCGAACTGTAATTATATCCATCTCCGAACATATACAAGTCTACCTGATAAGCATTCTCTTCCGGTATATTCATATATGGCAGTATCAGCAGAGAGCGACCTTGCGCATATTCGGATTGCAACGAATATAATCCGCTATACTGTTCATTGCCAGATATCCGCCAGCTCAACTCATAATCCTCTATCCGCCAACACTCGGGTAGACTGCCGTCATCAAAATTGCAGCTCACATCTCCATCTGAAAGCGACAAAGGAGCACACGCTGTCCGAATCGTTATATTATCAAGAGACCAATCACTTTGCTCTCCTCCGCAATTAGCCTTAAATGACAAATTATATTCTTTGTCCGACGTCAGATTTTCAAGGGTATTGGCCGCACTCGTCACCGTTCCCAAAAGCACAGGTTCCTGCCCATTTTCTGAATTATATACCTCAAGATTGCATCCGGGCGTACCTTTCCATTCAAAACTCATTTCCGTATCGCCTATCTTCGAAACCTTAACATCGCTGGGACGCAGACATGTTGGCAATGTCTTAATCGTCAGATCATCCAGATACAATTGATAATTCAAATTCTCAGTAGAGAAAACAATGTATGTATTCTCAGTTGCGGCATGTGCAGACCCGTCTGTATAAATCACGACTTGAGTCCACTGTTGTGGCTGGACATTTACAGCCTGTAGTAATACATACGTATCCGAAGCTGCCATATCGCTTTGCTGTCCTATTTTCAGTTCAGCATTTCCACGATAATTACTGTTGTAAACCCAAAACGAAATCTCCATATCATTCGCCGCATGAGCGATAGGTTCAGTAAACACATAAGCATCGCCATATATCATGAATGACTGCCCGTCATTCCCCATATACTCCCTGTCTGACGATCCATACTCCACATAATCATCAGCGGGTTGCACAGTCCAACACTCCGAGACTCCAGTCCAATCATCGAACGTATAAGTCTGAGGTAATTCGACTGATTCACACGATGTGGTAAACGACACGGCCTTAGACCACTCCGACAACCCTTTATACGCTGCACTACAGTCCGTCTGCAACTTTACATCATATTTTGTATTTGGCTGTAAACCCGTAATCTCATAAAGATTTCCGACAGACACGTCCGTCGTAATAGGCTCTTCTTTCACAGTCTCTCCATCTTTCGTAACCACAACGTTAAACACATTAGATACGCCGCCAACCGTACCCATAGTCCATGTCAATGTGGCGCTTGTGGATTTTATACCTGATATCATTAGTCCGGACGGTTGTGCACACTGAGGAGGAGCGCCTACTTTCACATTATCAAGATATATGGACATACTTCTCATATTACTATAACTGCCGATAGCCATGAATCCCAAAACTATATTGTTCGTCTTATATGGCAGTTCATACATGAAGCTCTCCCAATCCATGACATCATTTCCCAGATTTCCTACCACGGAATTAGTCTCAAAGGTCTTGCCTCCGTCATACGAAATCAGGATTCTAAACTCCCCGCCTCCTGGATTCTTATAATCAAAACTCAATACATAACCTTGCTGTACAGTTATTTCCGGTGTTTTTGCCATACAATACTCATAATCACGCGCATCATAACAATCAAAATAGAAACACCGGCTACTGCCATTAGCACCACCGTTATAGACTTTCCACTGGACTCTGCCATTGATACTGTCTGTCACATTCCAGCCGTCAGGAATACCACCGCTCGTGACATTCTCAAACGTTTCATTCAGCCCATTTTGCTGGGCCTGTACATACAACGGCAACATTATCGCCGACAACATCGCCATTAAACCTCGTAGTAATGCCTTCATTGTTGTATTAATTTATGGTCAAACTTCACTTATATTTTTTCTTTATTCCTCTCACTTAACAACAATCTTAAATCTGCTGTTATATGTTCCGTCTTCAATCAATAATATAAATACCCCTGTACAATCGGGAGCAACAAAATATGGCATATCTTCGTTCACATACTGTTCCCCGAAATACACACCTCCGACGCTCCATAACCTTACCCATACCCCGCTTGTTATATCCTTTATAGGAACACGCTCCTTTACTCCCATTGTCGTACACATCGGATAAGGAAATACATCCGCTCGGGTTTCCGTCATCAGCGGACATGACATCAGCCTTATCCCATCATCCGTCCGCGTCAGTTCTACCCTTATTTCTTCTACATTATCAAAACTTACTCCTTCTCCTAAATAAATATACGAACCATACTCACCTTCCATTTTTTCCCCATTCCTGTACCATGCAAAATCGCTGAACTCATACCCGCCATTATATTTGCTGTTTAATACTGCTACCACATTATTCCATTTCTGTTTCATGATATCTTTTGAATAGAGTACATCAAATGGTATTTCAAAAGCTTTCGGTTCGCAAGTCAGATCCTCAAATTCAATCATCATAACATAATGCCCGGGTCTTACCTTTTCAGGCAAATCAACACATATATATCCATCCAAAGGCTGCATATGCACAGAATCATTAAACCCGGCATTGTTTGCGGCATCATCAAAATCAACAGAATAAAACGTCACCTCACCTGACGCGACTTCAAACGGGAGATAAAATGCCGAATCATCAGCACAAATCTCACCCGCATCGCCTACCGTCAAATCAAGGCACTCTGCCGACACTTCAATATCCATCGGCTCGCTGGCACAGCCATAAGCATTATACACCACAATAGTATATACCCCCGCACCTAAACTATCTATATTGCCATTAAGCACTCCATCTATTTCATACCACCATCCTTCGCCCATACCTGTCAGTTCAATCTTTCCGGAACGCGGGCCGGCAACCGCATTTTTCACCTCAACACCGAAATCAACCTTTGGTAATACCGTAAGTGAAAGATTGACAACACTATCACACCCTCGTACAGAAACCAGACGCTTGGAAAATTCCCCGGAAAAATAATACGGCGATGTCCCGATCCACACAGTATCTCCCGCACATATTGTATCGGCATAAGATGTATCGAGACTCTCTTCTATAACCACATGAAAAACATCGATGCTGTCACAGCCAGTCTGTTTGGATTTTACCGGCGGCATCAGATAATACCCGGCCTCATCATATACTTTATTGCCGATTATAAGAGGCTGACCACCTTCACAAGTTCGGAATTCAATCGTATCATATGCCGTCCCGATAGCAGGGATAATAACAGTAGTATCTTTCACATCAAAACACAGACCTCCGGAAATCAAAGCCTTCAGGCTTATATCATACGTCCCGCCTTCATCGGGTACAGGGAGTGTCAATGTTTGCTCATGAGTCGTATCGCCATTGCACACCCATTCAAATTCTTCTATCTGCTCATTACTGCGCCCGTTTTCAGTCCATACGTATGAGAGATTTCTCACTCTGAAACCGTTCACACAATTAGATGGCATCCAGTCAATCTCAAATTCTGCCTTAGGGAAACGGGGAAGAAGTGATGCCCAAAGAGTAAAATAACACTCATCCTTTTCCATCGAAATGCAGTCGCACGCATATGTTGCCGTATCATCCTTCTCCACCATCAGAGTTATTGAATCACTCACCATTTCTTTGGTAGGGTCATACATCTTATACCATCTGTAGCGGAACCCGTCAGGAGCTGTTATCTTCTCCGTTGGCTTATCTCCGCACGACAACCCTTTTATCTCTCCTTCTGTACATGACAAGGTAAAATAAGCATAGCCATAGTGCTCCCCAAGAGCACAATCGTATGTAGTCAGGCGTACTTTCACGGTCGCCGCCCCGGATGCTGCATACTCTTGCAGATTGACCCCTATATCCGACCAGTCTTTATACACTATAGTAACGCCGGAAAGCGGATCTTCACACTCATGCCATCCTTCTTCCATCAGATCCAGACTGGCATAAAACATATAACTCCCGCAGGTTTTATCCATCAGTTCACCATCTGGAGCCAATATCTCCAGCGTAAACCGTGGTTGATCATATATCCCGTGCTGTGTCGGGACTTGCAGCACAACAGCATATTGCATAAGAAGCACTACGTTTGAACCCGAATCCAGATGCAATTCGTAAGTAATCGACTCCGCATTGGCTCCTGTTTCCCAGTTACCGAGCCTGACAGAAGCCATACCTCCATCTGGAATTGTTTTAAGCCTGCCACCGGTGCGCCCGTCAACCTCTCCCATGGCAGAATGGACTGTATGACGCGAACGGCTATCGCCCGAACCGAAATCGACCACTCCGCTATTCATATATGGATTATCGGTGCTTCCGCTCTGACACAATACGTCCGGTGAATTGATATTGGTATAGTCCACACAAATATCCGGATTTACTATGACCCCTTGCCGTGCGCACCAGATGCCCTCCTCCCCGTTCTGACACACCGACCTTACATAAAACTCATAGACACCTTTTTCCATACCCTTGAAGGTATAGCTACTACCACGTATGCCCTTTTGTCCTCCAGTCTTGCCGTCTATGATGGATTTATACTTTATTTCATAGGTTGATACACCTGTTGCAGGTGTCCAATTTACTGTAACATCTTCGCCATCTACCTGCACTTGAATGTTTTCCGGCTTGCCGCAAACCTGCTCCACTATTTGTATGTCATCAATACAGACTGATGGAGAATAAGAATTTTTATCGTCATTAGTCCATAAGAAAGCAAGGCGCATTGGAGAACCTGTGGACGTAAGTGTGCCCGTCTCTATCTTCCAACCGGAGTACATATTGAAGATTCTCCCTGAAAAAGGCGCGGCGGTAGAAGTCCATGCAGGAATAGTGGACACTGATGTACCCATACCTGTTCGGGTATCTACCCAGCCGACATACAGACCGTCGGCACTTCCGTCTCCAAGAGCCTTCCATGTAAAAGAAAAATCGTATGTACCGGCAGGGAGGAGTATGTCGCGATATGCGACAATGTGTACTTTGCTGTTAGAATACACTGCACTCGTATCTGGAGCAACGCTCAAGTCTGAAATCAACAATGCTTTTACCCCCTCATAATGTTCACGCGTTGAGACATACCACCGGTTTCTTGCAGACACACCATTTACACCACTATTCATCACCCACTGGCTGTTTTCGTTCTCATCTTCAAATCCGCACATATATCTGTTCGTCTGTGCCATCATCCTTCCATTTCCCGATAAAACAGACATGAACGTCAGAAGCAGACACGCTAATGCGCTTGCCTTACATTCATAACTTAAAACCGAAAAATAATTACCAATCATACAAAACAGCCTATTCATATTATCAATATGTTAATTTTACATTTTCACCCCTTCCCCATTACCTTCTCCATTACCGCTTTTTAACGCTATCCGTAAAATCATTCTCTCTATGCCTGCCATTCTCATATCTACATATACTTTCCGTCGTCATAGCGTCAATCGTTTCTGCATAGAGGTCTCACAGCCCACCCAATCATGGAATAGCACCGTACTGGCGCAAATATTACTCATTAAACAAATCACAACCATGAGAGACATCACCCATATTTTTCATTTTGTTTTGTACCTAAAGGTAATATTCCAATCACTCACTTCAAAAACAATTTATACAAAAAAAAAAACGGACGTTGATTTAACATAATGTCCACTATGCCGAAAGCATAGTGGGCCATGTCGAGGAAAGTGCGTATAAAAGATAGCGAAAGGTGAGTGCAATGGCAACAAACTTGTTTGATTGCCATTGCCGAACCGCATCCTATCTTGTGTGTCTGCACACACAAAATACCGCCAAAAACAAGAAAGCAGTCAGATAGTTTGGTAAAAACGTGCTCTCTACAAAACTCAAAATCCTCTATTGCACATCAAAAGGACGCGCGGTGAAAAACTGGCTTTCGCAGAGCCTTCAAAACGTTCTAATGACCGTTTGGGTTTAACCCCAAATCGGTCATTAGATTTTGCAATGGTTTGTGTCTTTATGCCGGCCGGATCAGTCTCCCGCTATTGACGGGGCATAGCGGGCTATGTCCCGAAATAGCGGAGGCTTATACGGCGGCATAAGGCGCAAAACATCAAAAAGCATATATACAACAGCTATCTTTGCAAGTCTATTCCCCTCTTTTGGAATGTATGCGTTCTAATGACCGTTTTGGGTTTAACACCGCATCCTGTCTGCACAGCCATATTGGCGAAAAGACATTTCTTGGGAAAAGTTATCTTGGACAAAAATATTGATACAGACAAAATTGTAGTACCTTTGCATTGTGGTCATGGATGGCACGACATAACAGAAAACCGCATCGCTCGTCGCGCAATGCTGTCAATCATAACTTACATTAGCAATAGATGGAATTATATCACTCCTCCTTTCCCCCGATAGTAACCGAAGAAACGGAAACGCTGATACTCGGCTCGTTGCCCGGCGCGGAGTCATTGCGCCGCCAGCAGTACTACGCCCATCCGCGCAACCGCTTCTGGCGCATAATAGCTTCATTAGCAGAAAGAAATTATACAGAAGACTATAAACTGAGGATAGAGATGCTCACCGCCCTGCGCCTTGGCCTTTGGGACGTGGCCGCCAGAGCCATACGCCCCGGAAGCCTCGACAGCGACATCACGGGCGAAACCCCGAACGACATACCTCTGCTGCTCAAAGGCCACCCGAACATAAAGACAGTGATATTCAACGGCCGCAAGGCACAGGCGTTATATCAGAAATACTTCACCGGGACAGAAGGCATACGCTATATCTACCTGCCCAGCACCAGCCCCGCCAACGCCGGCTTCTCCTTCGACCGCCTGCTCTCCGCATGGCGTTCTGCCGTTATTGGCCAATAGACATCCTCCCCTCACCGCGTCCGCTCTATCCGCGTAGTGTCAAGCCTTAAAAATATGGAAAGTAGTATTGTAACTGTCTCTTATACACATCTCCGAGC
>JADIMV010000138.1 GCA_017694515.1 Candidatus Aphodosoma intestinipullorum | reverse complement strand
TCGCGAAGATAGCCTGGTGTCTCGGTATAATCAAAGTAGACTTTGCTCCTGCGCTCGACTTTCGCTATCTTTGTCCTAACGAGACAAGATAGGATGCGTCTCAACAAAAGCAGCCAAACAGGTTTGCCGCTGTTGTGTTCGACTTTCGCTATCTTTGTGCTGTCGCACCAAAGATAGGAGTCGGTTCGGAAAAGCAATCAAGTAAACTTGTTGCCTTTCTCTCACCTTTCACTATCTTTGTACCGAATTTGTCCGGGGAATGTGCCGGACGGAATTATGATTTTAACAATAAGCAAGATGAAGTTATGTTGAAAAAAATTCTTTCAATTTCCGGTAAGCCCGGCCTGTATAAACTCGTTTCTCAGTCGAGGAATATGATAATAGTGGAGTCGCTTATAGACGGCAAGCGTATGCCGACGTATGCGCGAGACAAGGTTGTCACCCTGTCGGACATTGCCATGTACACGGAGACTAAGGAAGTGCCTTTGCGCGAGGTACTTGAATCAATAAGAAAGATGGAGAACGGCGCGAAGGCATCGGTAGATCCGAAGGCAGAACCGAATGTGCTGAGGGAGTATCTGGCCAAGGTACTGCCCGATTTCGACCGTGACCGCGTGTATCCGACAGATATAAAGAAACTCGTATCGTGGTACAATCTGCTTGTCACATCGGGGAACGATGATTTTTCTGAGGAGACTAAGACTCAGGAAGAAGAGGCTAAGGCCTGATTGTCGCAAGGTATGGGTGTTGCATAGGCAAAATCTATTCCCAATCATAGTTTTAACGTGAGCAGTTCGATATGAACCTGTGGTTCTCTGCTGATGAGTCCATGATTTGGCGGATGTGTATAATGTGTATCGTGACGATGAGGTTTCGATTCTGATACTTTTTGCACGAATAATGCACAAGAATGTGCGATTGCTAAGGAGAGGATAGGGAGAGGGTAGCTGGAAGGTTGCTGGGAGGTAAGTGAATGCTTTGTGTTACAAGAGGTTACTGACGGGATACAGGCACAATGTGAATAGTTGCTAAGGAACGGAGGGTGTATTATGCGCCATGAAAATGTGCGTATAAAGAATCCCGAAACGCAGGCATGAGTGTTATATCGAACTGACGTTAGTTTTATGTGACGGGTACGGATGTGGACTTCCCGTCCTGCTTTTGCTCCGAAAACAGAATTGTATAGCGTACAGTCCCGATGATGTTTCCCATTTCAGGCAACGCTGACGTAGATGTCAGGGCCGGGCGTTATTATGCCAGTCCGGGTAATGGCATTGTCGCTGTGAATGTCAGATATATTCAGGCGTGATGTATCGATATAAAAGGATTACTGTATGGCAAGGAGAAAGTATATTTGGATGGCTATTGTGGCTGCCGTGGCAGTTCTGCTGGCGTTTTGGGTGCATTCGCGCTGGGACGCGTGGTTTACCATGCCACCTGAACCTGAGTTCGTCTTTCCTGAAATGCCTGATAATGTACAACTTACTTTTGGAATAGATGCTGAACGGTCGCGTATGGTGACATGGCAGAGTGGACTGGCAGCTGACAGTGCCGGTTTGGCGCTCGTGTGTCCGAATGGCGATACTGTGAGATATGAGGCTGTGCGCCATGATTTCCAGAATTGCTCTGGGAGGGGTTCATATTATAATACGCAGTTCGTTGTGGGTGCAGGCGATTATCGGTATCGTGTCAGTGTAGACACTCTCGCGTCCGAATGGTACAGTTTCAGCGTTGCCCCCCCCCATTCGCGGAATGCGTTGCGCTTCATCGTAATAGGCGATGTGCAGAATGTGCAAGATACCCTTAATGATGTTGTGCGAAAGATACAGCGAGATTTCAGCCCGCAGTTCTGGCTACAGGCGGGCGACCTTATAGAGCGTCCGCACATGCAGTGGTGGAACAGATATTTTGCTGATTTCGACTCTGTGGCACAATCTGTCCCTGTGGTTGCGGCATTAGGCAACCACGACTTCCACAAGTCGCTGCCGCGCAAGGTGGACGAGAGGTTTTTCTATACATTTCCATTCTATGGGCTATGTCCCGATTGTCCGGAGGGTACTGCGCATTTCGATGTGGGTGACGCATCATTTTATATATTCAATACTACGAGGAATTTTTTCTCACTTATGGAGCAACGCCGCTGGTTTCTGCGCGAGGTCAGTAGAGGGGGCGAAGGACAGTGGCGCATAGTGCTGTTGCATCATCCGCCGTTCTCCAGCAAATCACGTTTTAATAACCTTCCCACAAAATGGGCATTTGTTCCAGCGTTCAATGCTTCCGGAGTAGACGTGGTCTTTTCTGCACACGAACATACGTGTGAACGTAGAAATCCCAGTGAAGGCATGGATTTCTATCAGTTTATATCTCACTTTTCCCCAAAGAATTATACAGGTAATCCTTCAGACGGCAGGCATTTCCATGTGGTGGATGTAACGGATAGTTTTATGGAGGTGAGGACATATACCGATATGTTTGAGATGACCGATTCGCTGAGGATAGAAAAATAGGCGGCAGTATATGTTGCTGTACACTGTCCGCGTGGAAAATCTGATTGCCGGTGCGGTTACGTAAAAGTGCGGTTTGAGGGAAAACAGTACTTTTTTTGTTATGCCAATGTTATGCTTTCACATAGGTTCTCCATGTAATTTTGACGCTATGGGGGCAACCTCTATAGTAATTTCTTTCTCGATGATGGTAAAAACGCTTTGATTTATTAGCATTTGGCTCAATGGGGGCATTCTACTGCAACCGTACGAAAATATGTTGTATAATCTATTTTTTTTGTTGTTATTACGGAGAAAAAATCATACATTTACCACGTCAAAACATAAGATGGTCGGCTTGAGCCGTGAGATGGTAAGAGATGCGACCTATATGTTAACAATCGGAATTAAGAAACAATACACTAAAATCTAATCTCTATGAAGAAAGAAATCAGATTCAGTTTGGTTTACCGTGACATGTGGCAGTCATCCGGCAAATATGTGCCGCGTAAGGACCAATTGGCAAAAATCGCGCCTGTGATTATAGACATGGGTTGTTTCGCCAGAGTCGAGACAAACGGCGGTGCTTCGGAGCAGGTCAACCTGCTCTATGGGGAGAACCCTAATCTTGCTGTTCGCACATTCACTAAGCCGTTCAACGAGGCGGGAATACAGACTCATATGCTTGACCGTGGCTTGAACGCGCTCCGCATGAATCCCGTGCCTGCCGATGTGCGCGAGCTCATGTACAAGGTAAAAAAGGCTCAGGGTGTGGACATTACGCGCATATTCTGCGGCCTGAACGATGTGAGGAACATAGCTCCCTCAATCAGGTGGGCGAAGCAGGCCGGCATGATAGCGCAGGCTACGATGTGCATCACCTATTCTCAGGTGCATACGGTTGAATATTATATCAATATGGCAGAACAGCTCATAGCTGAAGGTGCGCAGGAGATATGTCTTAAAGATATGGCGGGAATAGGTCGTCCGGTGATGCTCGGCAAAATAGTGAAAGCTATTAAGGAAAAGCATCCGGACATCACGATCCAGTATCACGGCCATACGGGACCAGGTTTCTCTGTGGCATCGATGCTGGAGGTCGCTAAGGCAGGCGGCGATATATTTGATGTGGCAATAGAGCCACTGTCGTGGGGTATGGTTCATCCGGATGTGATAACGATACAGGCCATGTTCAAGGACGCAGGTTTCAGTGTGCCTGAGATAAACATGAAGGCTTATATGGAAGCGCGCAGCCTGACACAGAGCTTCATGGACGATTTCCTCGGCTATTTCATCGATCCGCGCAACAGGTTCATGTCTTCACTGCTTGTAGGTTGCGGTCTGCCCGGCGGTATGATGGGTTCGCTCATGGCCGACCTTAAAGGTATGCACGCAGCGATAAACTCTAACCTCAAGACTCAGGGCAAAGCAGAACTGAATGAGGATGAGTTGCTTGTACAGCTCTTCGATGAGGTGAAATATATATGGCCGAAACTTGGTAACCCGCCGCTCGTGACACCGTTCAGCCAGTATGTGAAGAACGTCGCGCTGATGAACATCTTCTGTATGAGCAAGGGCCAGGAGCGTTGGACGATGATAGACACCAACACGTGGGATATGATACTCGGCAAGGCGGGCAAGCTGCCTGGCAAACTCGATCCGGAGATTGTTGAATTGGCAAAGTCGAAAGGTTACGAGTTTTTCGATGGAAATCCGCAGGATAACTATCCTAATGTGCTGCCCAAATATATCAAAGAGATGGAAGAACTCGGTTGGGATAGAGGACAGGATGACGAGGAGCTGTTCGAGTTTGCAATGCACGACAAGCAGTACCGCGAGTTCAAGTCAGGCGAGGCCAAGAAACGTTTCAACAAGGAGCTGGCCGAGAAGAAGGCTGCGGCTGCCAAACCAGCGGCCGGTGCGAAGAAGCAGAGGAGCGCAAGTGCCGAGGCTGTTGTTGCCCCGTTCCAAGGCAGCCTGCTCTGGGAGCAGTCTGCAAGGACGGTTATTGTTCCTGCTCCAGGTAAGGAGTACAAGAAGGGCGATTTCATGTGCGCTATACTCGCGAACCACGGTATGGAGGTTGTCAGCGCACCGTATGATTGCGTAATAGCCGAGGTTGTCAAAGGCCAAGGCGCATGGGTCAATAAAGGCGATGCGATAGTATACATCGAGAAATAAGTACGGCTTCTTTAATTCAATTTTTTTCATAATAGGAGACCTGTCCTTGTGAAGGGATGGGTCTTTTTCCGTTTTTGCAGGTGTGGAGTTAAATAACTATCTTTGCAAGGTGTGGAGATATATGTGGTCGTGATGGAAGCGGATTTTGCATGGGAATGACCCGTTCACAGGTGTGCGAGATCGGACGATAGAAGTCGTGGCGTATTGTAAGTATAATGGTATTAATATGTTCAGATTATGTTAGAATTCAGACGTATTACATCGGCAGAGTCGCCGTATTGGAGGCACTTTGTAGAGCTGTATGAGAGCGCGTTTCCACTGGATGAGCGCCGTACAGCGGAGAAGCAGCTCAGTATAGTCACTGGTGAGCCGGAGAGGTTTCACAGTTTTGCAATAGTGGAGGATGACGCAATGGTGGGGCTGTTTTCATATTGGGACTTCGGCAATTTCGCTTACGGCGAGCATTTTGCTGTGGATGAGCAGCTTCGCGGGCGAAGAATTGGCGAGCGTGCGATGACGCAATTTGTCGAAACTGTAGGCAAGCCTGTAGTGATAGAGGTAGAGCTTCCTGAGACGGAGATTGCACGGCGGAGGATAGGCTTTTATGAGCGCATTGGATATGTGCTTAGTAATAAGCCGTATATGCAGCCGTCCTACGGAGTGGGACAGCAGCCGTTGCCTCTCGCGCTGATGGAGTATGGCGGCAATGTGCTTGATACCGATTTTGATCTTGTGGTGAGGACTATACACCGTGAGGCATATCAAGTGAAGAAGTGATAAAGTTGCTGAGAATTGATAACAATAAAGCCTTGACTCTCAGAGTCAAGGCTTTATTGTTATGAGCCATTAGGGGGACTCGAACCCCCGACCTACGCATTACGAATGCGTTGCTCTACCAACTGAGCTAAAATGGCAATCCATTCTGTTATGAAATCGGTTGCAAAGGTAATGTTTTCTGCGTATACGAGCAAGGGTTGGACTGAAAAATGTTTGTGCAGGCTGTACTTTTCTGCAAATGCGGGTGTTGCGGATGCAGGGAAGTCTTAGTGCATGTGCGGATGCAGATGGAAAATGCGTGCTGGGAACATCTCCCGCACGCATTTTTAATATGAAAGCATAGACCTATTCTATCCACATGATAGAGACGGCGGATATGACAGATATAATTACCCAGAGTATCACGCCGAGCAGGACTGGCTTGTAGCCGACTTCTTTGATGCTGTCCCAAGTGAGTCCTGTGCCTATGAGGAAGAGGGTGTATATCATGCCCATTTTCGCAATCTTGACGGCCTCGGTGTAGAACGCCTGTCCCTGCGGTAGGTATGTTGCTATAATCATGGCTACGACGTAAAGGAAGATGAACCAAGGTATGGTGATTTTTTTCTTTCCGCTTTCGGCCTTTTCTTTTGAGCCTCGGTTGTAGAATACTGCCACGAGCAGGGAGAGTGGGATGATCCATAGTGCGCGTATGAGTTTGGTGGTTGTCGCTATCTGGAGTGCCGCCTCGCTGCGTGTTGCCGCCGCGCCGACAACGGAGCTGGTGTCGTGTATGGCTATGGCGCACCAGTAGCCGAACTGAGTGTCGTCCATGTGGAGCAAGTTGCCTATGGGCGGGAATATGAATAGGGCTATGGCGTTGAGCATGAATATTGTGCCGAGGGCGACGGTCATGTCTTTGTCTTTGGCGTTGATGACCGGGCCGAGTGCGGCTATCGCGCTGCCGCCGCAGATGGCTGTGCCGCCGGCAACGAGTGTGCGGGTGTCCTTATTGACATGGAGCAGCCGGCCTATCCACAGGCCGAGACCCATGGTGATGGCGATGGAGAAGATGGTGAAGATGAAGCCGTCCTTGCCTGCCGCGAGCGCCTCGTTGAGGTGTACGCCGAAACCGAGGCCAACGACAGACGCCTGCAAGAGTATCTTGGTGAATATCTTGTTGTGCTGTATGAAGGGGTTGCCTATCGTCAGGGCGACTATCAGGCCGAGGAGCAACGACAGCCCCGGCGAGAGGAACGGGATGAAAAAGAGCAGGATGACGAAGATGGTTTCGCGCATCTTCTGAGACATTCTTGTTTGTAGCATGATGAGTTTTTGTTTGTGGTTTGTGATTCTGATTTTTGTGCGTGCAAAGGTAGGGGTTTTCAATCAGTCTACATCACTTAAAATAGTTGCGGAGAATAACTTTGGGTTATTTGATATAGGAGGAACGGGTGAGGAGAGGCGTAACGACTGGCGAGAAGAAGGGGAGGGGTTTCGGTGGGCCTTCGGGAGGGCTTCGGAGGGGCTTCGGCGAGAGTACGTGTTTTTAACCTATTTTAGCTATAAGGGAATGGAGCTACAGTGCCGCCTTGAATGGCAGGGACAATGCGTTGAGTACGGCTGTCTGATGGGCAGATTATACGTTATAATTAAAAGCCGTGAAATATTTATGGTGGAATATTTGTAAAGCTGCAAAATATGCAGTATATTTGAAGCGTGGTATTTTTAGAAACGGGAGGACTGGGCTATGAAAAAGTTACAGAAGAGGATTATGGGGCTGTACACGGCGGTGTGTGCGGCTGTATTGGGAGCGCTAGGGTTTACGGCGTGCGGCTGGCAGGCTGATATGTATGGAGTGCCTATGACGGATTATCAGATTAACGGCAGGGTAACGGATATGGCAGGTGAGCCGCTTGAGGGTATAAAAGTGAGCTATTATCACAGCCTGAGCGGGGATACGCTCTCGACAGTGACAGATGAGGAGGGGCATGTGGATCTGTATTGGGAACGCGCTATTACGTATGAAGATAACGTGCTTTGTTTTGAGGATGTAGATGGAGAGGAAAACGGAGGGAAGTTTGCAAACGACACAATGAGGATTGACAGTATGGAGCGAAAGCTTGTAGAGGAGAGGGACGGCTGGCATCAAGGCGTCTATGAGCTGTCGTTCGAGAAGAGGCTGAAACGTGAGGTAGACGGAGAATGATGTTTAACTTCTAAATCAGGATATTATGAAAAAAATTAGGGCTAAATGGATGCGGCTGTACACGGCGGTGTGTGCGGCCGTATTGGGCGCATTGGGGTTTACAGCGTGCGATTATCCTGCACCGAAGTATGGCCCTATTGCGATGTATGCTCCGCCGCCACCAGAGGCATCAGTGTATAAGATAAAAGGACGTGTGACGGACGAGGCGGAGCAACCTGTGCAGGGGATAAAGGTGACGGTACATAACTTCGATGCAGTATTGGACACTGCTTATACGGATGTTGAAGGGGAGTTTGTGACGGATAAGTTGACGACATTCGATTATGTCGGAGGAACGGAAGTCGTGCTGACTGATGTGGACGGGGAGGAGAATGGAGGGAGGTTTGCACCGGACACGGTGAAGTTCGAGGAGATGAAGGTGGACACTATCAGTGAGGAAGACTGGGGTGGCGGCGAGTATGAGTTGTCGTTTGAGAGGAAGCTGAAAAAGGAGACGGGCGATGAAGGAGAGGGAGAGAAGAATTGACAGGCTGACGCTGCGTCAGCGGGTGGGGCTTGAGATGGAGCGGACGCTGAGGCGGGCGCGGGTGGAGGAGCATCCGCTAAGGCAGCTGTTCTGGGAGAGTACGCTGCGGTGTAACCTGTCGTGCCGTCACTGCGGGAGCGACTGCAGGAAGGAGGCGCAGCATCCGGATATGCCGCTGAAGGATTTTCTGAGGGTGCTCGACCGCATCAGCGAGAAGACCGACCCGCACAAGGTGTTTGTGATAGTCTCAGGCGGAGAGCCGCTGATGAGGAGCGACCTCGAAGAGTGCGGGAGGGAGATTTACGGGCGGGGTTTCCCGTGGGGAATGGTGACTAACGGCATGGCACTGACGGAGAGACGTTTCGACGCGCTGCTGCGTGCGGGGCTGCATTCGATGACGGTGAGCGTGGACGGTTTTGAGGAGGAGCATAACTGGATGCGCGGCAACGGGCTGAGTTTCCAGCGTGCGGAGGAAGCGGTGAAGATGGCGTTGCGCGTGCCGGAGATGGCGTTTGACGTGGTGACATGCGTGAACAGGTGTAACTATGGGCAGATGAGGCAGCTGCGCGATTACCTGTACGGCATTGGGCTGAGGCGGTGGCGCGTGTTTACCGTGTTTCCCGCCGGGCGCGCCGCTACGGACGGAGAGATGACATTGGACGGGGAACAGACACGGGGACTGATGGAGTTTATCAAGGAGACCCGTAAAGAGGGGAGGATGAACCTGAGCTTCAGCTGCGAGGGTTTTCTCGGCGCGTATGAGGGCGAGGTCAGGGAGCATCTGTTCGGATGCGAGGCTGGGGTGTCGATAGCGTCGGTTCTGATAGACGGCTCTATCTCGGCCTGTACGAGCATAAGGGCGAACTATCATCAGGGAAATATATATGAGGATGATTTCTGGGAAGTGTGGCAGAACGGTTTCCGCGAGTACCGAAACCGGGAGTGGATGCGCAAGGGAGTGTGCGGCGACTGCCGTTTTTTCCGCTACTGCCTCGGCAACGGGATGCATCTGCGCGATGACGAAGGGCGGCTGACGCAGTGCCTGCTGAAAAGGATGACTGGGGAGAAGTGCAGCGATGTGTGATATGACAATATATAAGGGAAAAGGATTTGTGATATGAAATCTCTTGGAAAGTTGGCCGTGGGGTGCGCGGCAGTGCTGGCACTTAACGGCTGTGTGATAGGCGGCACGGAGGGTGAGCCAAACCTCGATTTAAGAGTGCGCGGCACTGTGACTACGGAAAAGGGTGAGCCGATAAAGGGGATAAGGGTGATAGTGTCACGCGACACGTGCTATACCGACGGGGAGGGGCAGTATGAGACCGCACTGTTGAACCGTCCGCCGTGCGATTTCAGGACGGCGTATTTCAATGATGTGGACGGAGAGGCGAATGGAGGGGCGTTTGCGTCCGACTCTGTGCTGCTTACCTCTGTGGAGAGAGTTATGGTGAAGGAGGGCGACGGCGGCAGGTATGCGGGTGAATATGAGTACACGATAGATGTGAAGATGAAGGCGGCGGAGTAGTCTCCGTGCGGTTCAGTCCCACAGTGTGCGGAGTATGGCGAGGCTTTTCGGTTCGGTGAACCCGGGCAGATGGAGCGAGTAGTAGCGCATGATGCGGTCGAGTATAGTGTTGCGCTGGATGCGCGAAAGGGAGAAGAGGTGCATTGTGGAGTAGTCGGCGCGGAGGAGGTTGGCGAAGATGATGCTCTCGTCCTGTGAGAGATAGTCGGTGTGGAGGGGCTGCGATGATGTGAATGCGCTTTCGCGGAGGTCGAAGAATACACCGTCGTGAAATCCGCTCAGGTTAGGGAAGAAGCCGAGGCAGCGGGTCAGTCCGATGAGGAATATGAGATGGAAGTTGGCGATGCCCCGCGTGAGGGCGGCGTATGTGGCGAGTGAGGCGGAGATGTAGCCGTATGTGCCGCTGTCGGCTTCGGCGGCGTGTAGCACGTTGCGCAGTATCTCGGAGAGGAGCATTGCCACCGGGGCTTTGACGGGATGTGCGGCAATGGACGCGGAGCTGTCGAGCGGTGTGCATTCGCGGAGAGTGTGTACGCTGCGTGATGGGCGTATGTCCGCCGATATGAGTACGCGGGTGAGCGGCTGTATGTGGCCGGTGCGTACTATGGTGTGCCGCCCGGTGCGGACGCTGAAGTCGAGCAGTCCGTGAGTGCCGGTCAGTATGCGGACTATGTGTCGGTTGTCCTTGTACTCTGTGGCGCAGATTACTATGCCTTCCGTTTTTTCGTTCATCCCGGATGTTTGTATGTCAGAGCATGGCGAGCGCGTCGTCTTCCTTGCGTGTCATCTCGGCGCGTGCGGCGGGGTCTTTGTCCTCCTGTCCGCAGAGATGGAGTATGCCGTGGATGAGTATGCGGTGCAGCTCATTGTCGAACGTCACGCCGAATTCTTCGGCATTGGAGCGCACGGTATCGAGCGATATGAATATGTCGCCGGAGAGCGTGTCGCCCTCGCAGTAGTCGAAAGTGATGATGTCGGTGTAGTAGTCGTGCCGGAGGTATGTGCGGTTGACTTCCAGTATCTTTTCATCGTCACAGAAGATGTAGGCAATCTCCCCTATCTTCTTTCCGTATTTGGCCGCCACGGCCTTTATCCAAGCGTTTGTCCGGCGCTTTCCCAGTTTCGGGGGGCGGACGTTTTCACAGTTGTAGCTTATCATTTGGTTTCCATTATGTTTTCGAGTTTGAAGGGTTATCCGAAGAAGAGGTATCCGACGAATATGGCCATAAGGAGTCCTGCGGCATCGGCTATGAGGCCGCATGGCAGCGCGTAGCGCATTTTCGTTATGCCCACAGAGCCGAAATAGAGCGACAGAATGTAGAAGGTGGTGTCTGTCGCGCCGAGCATTATGCAGGAGACTTTGCTGGCGAAGGCATCGGGGCCGAGGGCTGTCATGGTGTCGAGCATCATGCCGCGTGCGCCGTTGCCCGAGAGGGGTTTCAATATGGCTGTCGGGAGGGCATCGACGAAGCGGGTGTCTATGCCGCAGAGGCTGACGAGCCACTCTATGCCGCCGAGCAGCCATTCGAGTGCGCTGGAGGCACGCAGCATACCAATGGCTACGAGAATGGCGATGAGGTATGGGATTATGCCGACGGCGACCTTGAAGCCTTCTTTCGCGCCATCGACAAAAGCCTCGTAGACATTGACTTTCTTTATGAGGCCTGCTATGACGAACGAGGAGACTATGCCGAGCAGTGTGGTGTATGTTATGACGTTAGAGGCGACACGCTGTGTGTCGGGGTCTATGGAGGCGAACCAGAGGAGCAGCGCGGCTATGACGGCGGTCATGACTGTCAGCGGCAGTATGACGGCACGCTTGAGGAGATTGATTCGCTGTTTGACCGCTACGGCTATGAGGCCGACAAGGGATGAGGTGTATGTGGCGATTAGTATCGGCAGAAAGACATCGGATGGGTTGGCTGCGCCGAACTGAGCGCGGTAGGTCATGACGGTGATGGGTATTAGCGTCAGTCCGGATGTATTCAGGACGAGGAACATAATCATAGCGTCAGTGGCGGTGTCCTTCTTGGGGTTGAGGGACTGGAGTTCCTCCATTGCCTTGAGGCCGAGGGGGGTGGCGGCGTTGTCGAGGCCGAGCATATTTGCGGAGAAGTTCATGAAGATGTTGCCCATGGCGGGGTGTCCTTTGGGGACTCCGGGGAATATTTCGGCGAAGAAGGGCGCGACCATGCGCGAGAGTGCGCCTATCACGCCGCTGCGCTCAGCGATTTTGAGAAAGCCGAGCCAGAGGGCGAGCACGCCTGTGAGGCCGATGGAGATTTCGAATCCGCTCTTGGCCGACGAGAACATGGAGTCCATTACCGCGCCGAGTGGCGCGAGATCGCCCATGACGGCCTGTGCGGCAGCCACAGCGACGGCTATGAGGAGGAATGATATCCAGATGTAATTGAGTGCCATAGGGCGGTATGCGGTTTGCTGTTTGGTGTGGCAAAGGTAGTAAAAAGTGCGGGCGTGGCAAGGGGATGGCGGAAGGTTTCGACGTTGCGGTCTGTCATTGAGTGACAGATGTCCGGATGGGAGAGCGTGAGGAGGTGATGTGATGGGTATAATGGAGAGCGGCGCGATAGGGTTTCAGATTCGGTCGTATTTGAACGACATTGGAGGAAAAAGGCGTTATTGCTAAGGAGAGGATAGGGAGAGGCTTGCTGCGAGGTAGCTGAGGAATAGCTAAATGGTTTGTAATACAATGGGTTAGAAGGGTAAAATCATGGTGATTGAAAGTGTGTGTATGAAAGATAATGGGCTTTTTGCGAATTGAGAGTGGATGTGTGAGGCGCGGTTTTTATATGCCGGATTTTATGGTTGGGACGGTGCAACATTGTATGGAGGTTTTGCATCCTTATGATAAGATAAGAAGTTTATGAATTGAAAATACGGAGGACGGATTATGGGACGTATGATGAGGAAATGGGCCGAGTGGCGCACGAGGGTGCTGTCTGCATTGATGGGCATCATGGGTATCGGTACGCTGAGTGTGATGAATAGCTGTGGGTTGTATGCGTGTCCGACGAGGGATTTCAGTTATTCGGGGCGTGTGCTGACGGAGACCGGTGAGCCGATAGAGGGTGTGAGAGTGGTGCTGGCAGAAGAGAGGTGGCGGCAGGAGTCATGCGATTCGGCTGCGGAGAATGACACGACAAGCGAGAGCGGAAGGGTGGTGTACTTAGAGGGTGTAGATACGTTTTGGACCGATGAGGAGGGGCAGTTCAGGTCGGACGTGTATAGGGGACCGGAGGTGTATCCCCCGTGGGTACGGTGTTGTTGGACGATGTGGACGGTGAGGCGAACGGCGGTGAGTTTGTGAGCGACACGGTGAGGTGGAGCGATATGGAGGAGGTGAAGGTGAAGGGAGGCGACGGCCGATGGTATGAGGGTGAGTATGAGTACACTTTCGAGAAGAGGCTGCGCGAGAAGGAGAAGAGCGGGGAGTGACCTGCGTGCGGAGCGAGGCTGACATTAGAAGTTAAATAAGGCTAAAACAGCGAAGATTGGTGTGCGAGACGCTTGCATACAATGGAAATGTATGTACCTTTGTGCTGTTTTTTCTAAGTAATAAATTGAATGGTTAGCACAGTGAAATGGTTAAGTCCAAAGTAACTGTGTTTTTTTATGCCGTTACCTTAACTTTACAAGACCCTGCGCTGTCTGTTTTCCCCTTTCTCTGTGCTTTCTTACGTCAGGCAGAGCAGGGTGACACCGCACCCCGCCCTGTTTCCGTTTTATCGGTTTGCCCAAAAATTAACGATGACCACGTCTGACTTAGCCTCACGTAAGATTGATACACAAGAGAGATGCAGGAGGAGGTGGGAATGTTGCGGGAGGTGCGTGTTTTTATTTTTCTTTATCAAATGTTAGGCCGTAGGAGAGGCCGTTTTTCCGACTGATATAGTTTCTCGCGGACGCAGTTCCGGGTCAAGCCTCATGGATGCCGGGCCGGTAGAGGGGCTGAAATGAGCGGTTCGGCGGGTCATTCGTGCATTTCACACGGTTTTTGTTGGCGGATTAAATAAAGACCGCTACCTTTGCAGTGTAATTTTTTCATATTGTATTATGTTTCAGTGGGTGACCCGCAGTAGCGTAACCGTGACGGTGAAGTGGTGCGGGTCATATTTTTTAGCCTATCAGTTATGAGATTGAGATATTTGAAAGTTGTGCTTGCGGCCTTGGCCTGCTGTGCCGCGCTGGGGGCGCAGGAATACAGTTTCACGTTTGAGGAGTGTCTGGAATATGCGTTCGGCAACAGCTATGAGCGGCAGATGATGCTGCTCGACGAGGAGACTCAACGGGAGGCACTCCGTGGGGCGAAGGCGCAGCGTGCGCCAGAGGTGAGCGCATCGGTAGGCGAGGGGCTGACGCACACGGGCATGAATGACGGAGTGGACATGAGCGGCAGCGCGTCATTGAACGCGTCAATCGTGCTGTACGGGGGAGGCGAGACCGCCAATACCATAAGACAGCAGAAACACGCCCTTGAGCAGACCGAGGCGAGCAACGAGCAGTACGACATGAACCTGACGGTGCAGATACTGGAGCAGTTTCTTACGATATTGGGCAACGAGGAACTCCTCAAATACCAAGAGCAACTGATAAAGACGAGCGAGGAGCAGCTGGCGCAGGGCAAGGAGAAATATGCCGTCGGCGCGATACTCGAGAGCGACTATCTGCTGCTTGAAGCGCAGTATGCATCGGATAAGACGAATGCTCTCGACACGAGGATAGCGCGGGACAACAATCTGCTGGCGCTGAAGAGCCTGCTGTCAATGCCGCCAGAGGCCAACCTTACGATAGTCTACCCGGACACGGCGGCGATGGAGGGGATGAGGCTGCTGCCTACACAGGCCGAGGCGATAGAGAAGGCCATCGCCACACTTCCAGACCTGAAACTCACACAGAAAAGCATAGACATAGCGGAGAGCGACCTGAAGATTGCACGGGCGGGCTATATCCCGACGATAAGCGCGAGCGCATCAGTCGGCACATCGCACCTGAACTACGACGGTTTCGGGGGACAGCTGCGCGACAATTTCAACCAACAGGCCGGCATAAGCATCTCGATACCGATATATGACAGAAGCCAGACCTCGATGAGAGTGAGGCAGAGCAAGATAAAGATAGAACAGGCGGAGCTGGAGCACAGGCAGACGGAGCTGGAACTGAGACAGACAGTGGCGCAGGAGTATCAGGATGTTGTTGCCGCGATAAGCAAATACGACGCTACGGATGTGAAGAGCGAGGCGTACAGGAAGACGTATGAGGCGTACAGCGTGCAGTTCCGCCTCGGCGCGATAACGGCGGTGGATCTGCTACAGCAACAGAACAACTATATCTCAGCCCTCAATGACTACATACAGGCGAAATACGGTTTCCTTATGAAGAGGAAGATACTGGATGTGTATATGGGCGAGAAGGTGGAGTTCTGAACGGGCTGCCGGTCATGTCCCGCCGCCGTGCCGCCGAAAGGGGATGCCGATGCCCCGGGCGCGGTGCAGAATAGGCCACGGCGGGCTGACGCAATACATAATGGCCGGCAAGGCCGGAAGCATTTCCTTAGATTGGTATCCAGAATTGGTATTCAGAATGAAAATATTATGGGAGTAAAAGGTAAAGTTATAATTGCGGTTGCGGCCGTTGCCGTGGCGGGAGTGGCGGCGTGGCTGTTATTCCGTGACGGCGGCGGGGAGCTTGAGTGGAACACGGAGGTGATACGCGAGGGCAGCGTGGAGCTGAATGTTACGGCTACGGGGTATGTACGCCCGGTGGACACGGTGGAGGTCGGTACGCAGGTGAGCGGAGAGATAGAACATATCTATGTGGACTATAATTCCATAGTGAAGAAGGGACAGCTCCTTGCGGAACTCGACAAACAGACGCTGACCGAGAAGCTGAATCAGGCGATGGCCACGCAGGAGAGCTGCGAGAGCGCTCTCGTGTATGCACAGCAGTGCTACGACAGGACGAAGCAGCTGTATGAGGCAAAAGCCGCGACGCTGGCCGACTTCGAGCAGGCAACCAATACGCTGATACAGGCGAAGTCATCGCTGACGAACGCGGAGACGACGGTGAGAGAGGCCAAGGTTCAGCTGTCATACGCAGAGATATATGCTCCGATAGACGGAGTGGTGCTGAGCAGGAAGGTGCAGGAGGGGCAGACAGTGGCCGCCTCGTTCGAGACCCCGACCATGTTTGTCATAGCCAACGACCTGAGGAAGATGCAGGTGGAGGCAGATGTGGACGAGGCGGATATCGGTCAGGTGAAAGTCGGGCAGAAGGTGACGTTCACAGTGGACGCATATCCTACACGCACATTCTACGGCGAGGTGAACCAGATACGGCTACAGCCGAAAATCACGAGCAACGTGGTGACTTACACGGTGATGATATCGGCTTCAAACGAGGAGGAGCTGCTCTATCCGAGCATGACGGCGAGCGTCACTATCGTCACGCAGCGTGAGGAGGCGGCTGTGGTGCCGGTCGAGGCATTCGACTTTGTGCCGGACAAGGCTCTGACGAAGTATGTGGAGCTGCCCGAGCCTCCGGCTGACATTAAGGGAAAGGAGCCTCCAGCGGAGCTGCCTGACGGCGTTAAGACCGTGTGGGTGCGCCGCGACGGGAAGATAAGCCCGCACCCGGTGGAGGTATCAATCAACAATGGTGTCAACGCTATAATAAAGAGAGGTCTGGCGGTCGGCGACACCGTGGTGCTGTCGGTGCGCGAGAAAGAGAAAGGGGGAAGAGATATGCCCGGCAATAACCCGTTTATGCCGAAACCGCCGAAGAGAAAATAATCGGTAGAGGTTATACGCATAGATAGTGTGTGCGGAAGATGGCCGTAGAGGAACGGCGGGGAATATAATAAAAATTCTGGACACGGTTTGCGATTTGCATACTTTTTGCACGAAAAAGGCGAGAGAATGGCGAATGGCTAAGGAGAGGATAACGGGAAGGTAGCTGCGAGGTAGCCAGATGCTAAGGAAAGACTTTGGGTAATAGCAGGTTACGCTGTTGGGATTTGTCGTTAAAAACGGTGTATCCTGAAGTCGGGTGTATGTTAAGAATAGTCGTATTGTGTGTTGCGGAATGTGAAAACGTCAATTTCTGCGGATTGGCAGACTGAGAGTGAGTGGTAAAAATGACAAGTGAAGTTGGTGCGAATATGGGTGACGATATAATCATAAGTGCGGAGAACCTGAAGAGGGATTTTGTCGTGGGGTCGGAGACGGTGCGGGCGTTGCGCGGTGTGTCGTTCGACATCAGGCAGGGTGAGTTCGTGTCAATCATGGGTACGAGCGGGAGCGGGAAGAGTACGCTGCTGAACATACTGGGCTGTCTGGACAAGCCTACATCGGGCGAGTACTATATAGACGGGATAGGCATAAGCCAATGCTCAAAGGACAAGTTGTCGGTCATCAGGAACAGGAAGATAGGGTTTGTGTTCCAGAGCTATAACCTGCTGGCGCGCACTACGGCGATAGAGAATGTAGAACTGCCGCTGCTGTATAACCACAATGTCTCCTCGAAGGAACGCCGCGAGCTGGCGGAACACGCGCTGGAGATGGTGGGACTGTCGAACCGCCGTTATCATATGCCGAACCAGTTGTCCGGGGGGCAGCAGCAGAGGGTGGCGATAGCGCGTGCGCTGGTGAACAACCCGGTCATAATCCTGGCGGACGAGGCGACGGGCAACCTCGACACGAGGACTTCGTACGAGATAATGACCCTGCTGCAGCAGCTAAACAGCCAAGGGAAGACGATAGCGTTCGTCACGCATGAGCCGGATATCGCCTGTTTCACGGCGAGGACAATCATGCTGCGCGACGGCCATGTCGTAAAAGATTCGCCGATAGAGCCGAAATCGGCCGCAGAGGCTCTCGCGGCGCTGCCGTCGAATGAAGATTATTAGCGGGGGTGGCGACAGGCAGGTTTGATTTACAGTAATTGGTTTTACAGATGAGACTTTATAACCTTTTGAAGATAGCGTACGCCGCGCTGATGAGGAACAAGACGCGGGCCATGCTCACGATGTTGGGCATAATCATAGGCATAGCATCGGTGATATCGATGGTGAGCCTCGGCCAGAGTTCGCAGCTGAGCATTAAGGAGGAGATTTCGTCAACGGGGACGAACATGATAATGGTGATGCGTGCGTTCCGCCGTCCGGGCGTGAATACGGGCAGCGACAATGTGCAGACGCTCAAAAACACGGACTGCACGGCGATAGCGAAAGGGGCGAAGCACGTGGATATGCTGTCGCCGATGGTCAGCACGAGCGGGCAGCTGATACGCGGGTCGAACAACTGGCCGTCAACGATACAGGGTGTGGGATGCGACTATCTTGCAATAAGGAAATATGAACTCGAGAGCGGGACGAACTTCAAGGAGGAGCACGTCAATACGTACGCAAAAGTGTGTCTGATAGGCCAGACCGTGGTGGAAAACCTTTTCGGGAAAGACGAGAATCCAGTGGGGCAGGATATCCGTTTCGGCAAGATACCGATGAAGGTAATCGGGGTGCTGAAGGAGAAGGGACAGAACCAGATGGGGCAGGATCAGGACGATATAGTCATAGCGCCATATACTACGGTGCAGAAACGCATTCTTGCAATAGACTATCTGCACATGATAACGGCATCGGCCGTGAGCGAGGATGCAACAGATGCCGCTGTGGCCGAGATAGAGAGCATACTGCGCGCACAGCACAGGCTCTTGCCCGGACAGGATGATGACTTCGACGTGCGTACGCAGGCCGAGATGCTTGAGATGATGTCGTCAGTCAGCGGCTTCATGACCATACTGCTTGCAGCGATTGCCTCCATATCGCTCATTGTAGGCGGAATAGGCATCATGAACATCATGTATGTCACAGTCACTGAGCGCACCAAGGAGATAGGTCTTAGGATGAGCATCGGCGCAAAGGGGCGCGACATAATGCTGCAATTCCTGTGCGAGAGTACGATACTGAGCCTGATAGGCGGAGTGATAGGCATCATACTCGGCCTGATAATATCGTATGTGGCTTCGTATCTGTTGGCATGGCCATACGTGGTGAGCCATGTGTCGGTAGTGCTTTCGTTTGTCGTATGCGCGGCGACGGGGATATTTTTCGGGTGGTATCCGGCGAAGAAGGCGGCATCGCTCGACCCTATCAATGCCCTCAGGTACGAATGAGGAAAAATTGCAGAATTTTTGTAAATGCCGATTTGATTGACTATATTTGCTGCATAATTAATACAACGAAGTGATGTATAACTACCGCCGCAACCCAATCAAGGCAGGGCTGATAAGTGCAGCTATAGTCAGCATCCTGCTCAATCTGTTTTTCATCATAATGATGCTTTACGGCAATAGCATTACGATGGAAGGCGACCATCCGGCCGGGCCTCCGCCTCCGAGGTTAGACCTCCCGTTCGCGCTGATGCACGCGCTGACAAACTTTCTGCTGGCCTTTTTCCTGTATGAACTGAACTTCGCGGTGTTCGCCATGCACAACATACAGCACAGATACAAGGTATTGCTATCCGTGTGCTTCACCATTGTCGGCGCGGTGGCCTTCAGCCTTATATGTTCGTATATCAGTATAGAGATTAACGGCGTGAGGCGCGGTTTGCACATGATGGTGCGCGGCTCGCTGTTCAGGGACTGTTTTATAGCCATACTGGTCAACCTCTCAACACAGATCATGTACTGGCAGAGGAAACAGGAACAGTCGCGCATAGAGAACGAGATACTTAAAGCGGAAAACCTGCGGTCAAAATATGAGGCTCTGCGCAATCAGCTTGACCCACATTTCCTGTTCAACTCGCTCAATACGCTCAACGGTCTCATCGTTTCAAATTCGGCTGGGGCACAGGAGTATGTACAGCACCTTTCGGCGATGTTCCGCTACACGCTGAACCAGACCGATGTGACCACTGTCAGGAAGGAGCTGGACTTTACCCGGTCGTATTGTAACATGATGCAAATACGCTATGGCGACAATCTGAAAATAGAGATAAATACAGACGCTGTGTATGACGATTATTTGACCATACCGTTCAGTGTACAGTTGTTGCTGGAGAATGCCATAAAGCATAACGTGATAACGCGCAAATATCCATTGCACATAACGGTTATGACACTGACCGTGGAGAATATGCTCGTGGTTAGCAATCCCATACAGCCTAAGCGCGACAGTGGCGCGTGTAGCGGCTTTGGCCTTAAAAATCTGTCGGAGAGATATAAACTGCAATTTCATCAGGATATAAGGATTAACTCGTCAGAGCATCTGTTCGAGGTGGCTATACCATTGATAAAACCAAGTGATCATGAGGGCATTGATAATAGAGGATGAGGTCCCGGCTGCGGAGGCGTTAGCGCAGCTCATAGTGGAAGTCGCTCCGGAGACGGAGATAGTGGGCACATTGGAGAGCATAGAGGAGAGTGTCGAATGGTTTCAGTCCAATCCCGGAGCTGCCGACATAGTGTTCATGGATATACATCTGGCTGACGGCTCGTCGTTTTCCATATTTGATTCCGTGGAGATACATATACCCGTGATTTTCACTACGGCGTATGACCAATATGCCTTGAAAGCCTTCACAGTGAACAGCGTGGACTACCTGCTCAAGCCGATAAGCCGTCAGGAACTGACGCGCGCCATAGACAAATACAAACGGCTCTATGCGTCGGGCGAGGAAATGCAGACTGTCACTCCGAAGATGATGGAGAATCTCATAGAGAGCCTGAGGGGCGGAGGAGGCTATAAGCGCAGTCTGCTCATATCATACAAGGACAAGATAATTCCGGTTCTTGTAGATGATATCGCCATCATATACATAGAGTGTACGATGGTTAAACTGTCCACTTTCTCCGGTCACATATACTACCTGAACCAGACACTTGACGATGTGATGTCTCAGCTCGACCCGCGCCGCTTCTTCCGTGCCAACAGACAGCAGATAGTGTCGAAAGATGCAGTAAAGGAATTGTCGACATGGTTCGGAGGTAAACTGTCTGTGGCGCTTACTGTCAGTTTCAATGACAAAATCATAGTCTCCAAGGCTCGTGCAGGCGCGTTTAAGCAGTGGCTTTCCGAACGTTGAAATCCTATGCCCCGCCGTACGGTGCAACAGCAATGTATGTCAGCATTAAATACATAAAAAAACTCCCGCCGTATGCAGACTAATTGAAAAAAAGCGTATATTTGCAGTCCGAATTATGTCAGATAAATTTGGTCAGTAAATATAATTAATTTTAAAACGACATGCAAAACAAAGGATTTGTAAGATTGCTTGCGGCAGCCTTGATGTTGGTGTGTCTTTTCTATTTGTCATTTAGCTTTGTGACAAACAGTTACAGCCGGAAGGCCGATGAATATGCTAAAGGGGACAATGAAAAGTACTACAACTTCATGGACTCTGTCGCGGGAGAAAAAGTCTGGTTGGGCTACACGCTGAGAGAGTGCCGGGAGAAGGAGATAAACCTCGGTCTTGACCTGAAAGGCGGCATGAACGTGACGCTCGAAGTGTCAGTCTCAGACATTCTCCGCGCACTTTCAGACTACAACAACTCGGAGATTTTCAATAATGCCATCGAGGCTGCCCGTGTCAGGCAGGCGAGATCCGGCGAGAACTTCCTTAATCTTTTCGTTGAAGAGTTTCACAAAATCGATCCCAACGCAAAGCTTTCAACCGTCTTCAGTACGTATGACCTGAAGGATCAGATTCAGCCCAGCACGTCTGACGCTGAGGTTGTCAGAATATTGCAGGAGCAGATAAATAGCGCGATAGACAATTCGTTCAATGTGCTGCGCAACCGTATCGACCGTTTCGGAGTTGTACAGCCGAATATCCAGAAACTTGATGTCGAAGGGCGCATACTTGTCGAACTGCCTGGCATAAAAGAGCCTGAGCGCGTGCGCAAACTTCTCCAAGGGTCTGCCAATCTCGAATTTTGGGAGACATATAAATATCAGGAACTTATATCGTATCTTGATCAGGCTAACGCCATAATCCGCGAAATGAACAAGGCTGCTGAGGCCGCCTCTGCCGACACGACAGTAGCTGCTGAGACGGAGGTTGTAGATGAAGTCGCTGTCATTGAGGGGAGTGACTCAACTGCAGCTGATTCGCTCTCTGCGATAGCAGAAAGCCTCTCTTCGCAGGAAACTGCTCAGACCGATGCACAGT
Organism: Candidatus Aphodosoma intestinipullorum; assembly: GCA_017694515.1. Lineage (GTDB taxonomy): Bacteria > Bacteroidota > Bacteroidia > Bacteroidales > Paludibacteraceae > Aphodosoma > Aphodosoma intestinipullorum. The sequence continues at coordinate 5,423 of JADIMV010000138.1, read as the reverse complement.
CGCAGGAGGAGATGCTGAAAGAATATCCTCTTTTTGCAAAGCTACAGCCGATGCAGAATAACGGCCCAATCGTAGGCGTTGCCCTCGGCTCTGATACGGCTGCTGTGAATAAGATGCTGAGCATGAAGCAGGTTAAGGATATTCTGCCTCGTGATTTGCGCTTGAAATGGACAGTCAAGCCCATTGATCAGAATGCCAAGCAGCTTGCTTACGAGCTTATTGCCATAAAGGTAACTGACCGTGACGGTCGCGCTCCTCTTGAAGGAGATGTTATCACCGATGCGCGTTCGGATTTCGACCAGTTATCGGGCGGTTCTGTCGTAAGCATGAAGATGTCGTCTGAAGGATCTAAGGTTTGGGCGCGCCTCACGAAAGAGAATATCGGGCGTGAGATAGCCATAGTCCTTGATAACTATGTATATTCGTTCCCGACTGTCAATTCGGAAATCACGGGCGGTAGCTCACAGATTTCGGGACAGTTTACGCCAGAGGAAGCGAAAGACCTTGCCAATGTGCTCAATTCCGGTAAGATGCCAGCCCCGGCGCATATCGTGCAGGAGGATGTCGTTGGCCCATCGCTTGGACAGACTGCCATCAATAACGGCTTTGTGTCGTTTGTCATAGCGTTTGTGCTTGTATTGGCATATATGATAGTGTATTACGGTGTAATACCGGGACTCATAGCGGACGGTGCGCTTGTCTTGAACATATTGTTCATATTCGGGATCCTTGCCTCGTTCAAAGCGGTCTTGACCATGCCGGGTATCGCAGGTATAGTCCTTACGCTCGGTATGGCGGTAGATGCCAATGTGCTTATATATGAGCGCATTCGCGAAGAACTTAGGGGTGGCAAGAATTTCAAGAAAGCAGTTGCCGATGGATACAGCAACGCCTTTTCCGCTATAGCAGACTCGAATATCACAACCCTTCTCACCGGTGTCATCCTTGTATATTTCGGCACAGGTCCGATAAAGGGTTTCGCGACTACTCTCATAATCGGTATCATATCTTCGGTGTTCACCGCAGTGTTCCTTACACGTCTTGTATATGACAGGATGAACAAGCACGACAAGTGTCAGAACCTCAAGTTCATCACTCCGATTACGAAGAATTTCCTACAGAACAACAAAATCAATTTTGTGAAGATCCGTAGATACGGGTATATTGTGGCTTGTGTATTTGCGTTGACTGCCATAGTGTCTCTCTCATTCCGCGGATTGAAGCAGGGTATCGACTTCTCTGGAGGACGCAATTATGTGGTGCGTTTCGAGCAACCTGTCAAGATAGATGACATGAGGGAAACCCTCAGCGGCGTATTCGACGGTGCGCAGCTCAGCGTCATCACCATGGGTTCGGAAAATCAGGTGCGCATATCGACCAACTACGGCATAACAAGCATAGAGGACAATGTCGATGCGAAGATAACCAATATGCTTTACAACGGGGTCAAGCCATGGCTTAACCCTAATGTTACTGAGAGTATGTTCGTAGATCGTTATGTTGTTGAGGATGGCAAGTATCTGCCGCTGACAAACGATGACGGACGCGTCACATTCGGTATACAGAGTTCGCAGAAAGTCGGTCCGACTGTAGCGGATGACATAAAGGTTTCTGCGGTATGGTCAGTCCTGCTTGCCATTGTGATGATAGGTCTTTACATCCTCGTCCGTTTCCGTAACTGGGCATTCTCGGCTGGAGCAATCGCGGCTCTTGTCCACGATGTGCTGTTCATTCTCGGCGTTTATTCGATATTCTATAGCATAATGCCGTTCTCGCTTGAGATAGACCAGTCGTTCATAGCAGCGATATTGACTGTCGTGGGTTATTCTATCAATGATAAGGTGGTGGTGTTCGACCGTATCCGCGAGAACCTGCATCTCTATCCCAAGCGTGACCTTGAGCCGCAGATAAATGACTCGCTTAACTCGACCTTGAGCCGTACATTCTCGACATCCATGTCTACGGCCATAGTGCTGATTGCGATATTTATCTTCGGCGGTGAGACAATCCGTGGTTTCGTCTTCGCGATGCTGCTCGGTGTGATAGTGGGTACATGCTCCACATGGTTTGTTGCTACACCTATTGCATACGACCTTCAAAAGAAGCAGCGCGAGAGAAAGGCTGCAAAGGCGGCTTAACATAGCTTTTGCTTAACACTAAATAGGTTGGCAGGGGACATCTGTACGTCATAGTGCGGTTGTCCTCTGTTTTTATGTTTTGTACTTACTCTGTAATTGAGTAACTTTGTACTATATAAATAAGATAGCGGGTCGCTCCGTAGGCAAGAGTTGGCAGATGAACTTGCGGCTTTTGTGTTTGACTTTTGCTATTTTTGTTTCGCGATAAAAAATTGACATGTAATTTATGGAAGCTACAAGACAAGAAAAAATAGCACGTGCGCTACAGAAAGAGTTCGGAGACATATTCCTGATTTATGCGCGTTCGCATCAGGGGACTTTGATAAGCGTCTCGGAAGTGAGGATTTCACCGGATTTGAGTGTGGCCCGTATCTATCTTAGCATATTTCCCCCGGAGAAAGGGGAGGAGATGATAAAGCGTGTGGAAACTGACGGCAAGGCCTTGCGCTATGAACTCGGACGGCGTATGAGAAACCATCTGCGCATTATCCCTGAGTTGCATTTTTATCTCGATGAGTCTATCGAGAAACTGGCACATATAGACGAAATATTGAATGCAGACCCTCATCTGCATGATGAGGAGACCTTGCCGGAAGAGTAATTGGCTGAGATACAGTATAGATGAAAGGTCTGAGGTTTATCGTACTCGTAGCCACGCGTTATATCTTCTCCAAGAAGAAGTATAATACGATAAACCTTATAACGGGCATATCTATGTGCGGTGTGGCTGTGGGAGCTATGGCTCTTGTTTGTGTGCTTTCTGTAATCAACGGATTTGAGAGGGTCGTGCAGGAGTCGTTCGGCAATTTCGATCCCGATCTCAAAATATCGTCCGTTGAAGGTCAGACGTTCTCTGTGGACAGCTCGTTGTCTGCGCTACTTTCCGGATGTGACGGAGTGGCTGGAATTTGTGAAATTATTGAGACTGACGGGCTTGTGCAGCATAGTGATAATCAGATACCGGTTAGGGTCATGGGTGTGGGTGAGGAGTTCAACAGCATGACAGGGATAGACAGCATAATGTGGAGCGGTGATGCAGGAATATATAGCCGGCATATATCAGTCGCGATGTTTGGCATTGGCTTGGCCAACAAGCTGGAAACCGGAGAGAACTACAATGAGCCGTCGGTGCTGTACGCCCCCAAACGCGGTGTGCATATCAATTTGGCACGTCCCGATGCCGCATTCCGCAAGCATGAGTTCTACACGTGCGGAGTGTTTTATGTCGGACAGACTAAGTATGACGATAACTATGCCGTTTTCCCGCTTGCGCTGGTTCGCAGGATGTACGGTTATGGAGATGACGATGTCACTTCCGTCGCGGTCAAGGTGCGTGAGGGTGCGGATGCAATGCGGCTACAGCGCGAGGTGCAGGCGGCGTTGGGCGATGGTTATTCGGTGCAGAACCAGTATGAGCAGCACTCTGATTTCTACCGGATATTGAAGATAGAGAAGTGGACTACATTTCTCATCCTCGCATTTATCCTGATGATAGCCACATTCAATGTCATCGGCTCTATGTCAATGCTTATGATAGACAAGCGCGATGATATAGCCATTTTCCGTTCGATGGGGGCATCTCCGGCGCAAATCAAGGCGTTGTTTACGGCTGAAGGTTGGATGATATCTTCCATAGGTGCATTGGTAGGCATTGCTTTAGGGTTGGCGGTCTGTTTGTTGCAGATATGGTTCGGGATAATTAAGATAGGAAGCGGTTACATAGTGGATGATTATCCCGTAGCCATCGAAGCGGGAGACATCATTGCTGTGCTGCTGACAGTGCTTGTCCTCGGCTTCGCGGCGGCCTATTATTCGGTCAAATCGTCATTGAGAGATGTCTTATGAATGGTTCATTCCGTCATATATTATATTTTTTGCTCGTGACGTTTCTCACGGCATGTGAGAATGAGTCTGAGGTGAAGAGCGTTGTACTTTCACAAAATGCGCTTGCGTTGCGTATCGGTGAGTCCGTGCAAATAGAGGTGATACTTTCGCCGCTCTCTTCATCGTCATACAACACCGTGAAGTGGGAGTCGGATGACCCGTCAGTTGCGGCAGTCGATGCGCGCGGGGTTATCACGGGTGTATATGTGGGTGAGTGCATTGTGACAGCCTCAGCCGGAGGCAAGCACGCTTCGTGCCGCGTGGCGGTCGGTACGACTATGATTGAACCTGTTTTTACTCAGGCGTTTGCCGTTAACAGGCAGGATGTCGATGGAAGTGGTACTGACCGAATAGGGCTTTTCCTGCTCGACAGCAATGCTGTATTTGACACTGTAACAATGAGCCCGCGAGGCGGCACATATATTCTTCTCGATATGGAGACCCCGTTGGGTACGGCGGGTGTGGCGGCGGGCGATTACAGCGTGTCCGACATACCTCAGGCATATTCCTGCACCCCCGGCAGCGTATGGCGGAACGGTGATACTGTGGCTCTTGACGGTTCTTATCTTGTGTCGGAAAACGATACTGTCCTGATAAAGGGAGGCGGGTTCTCAGTGGCTATTGGTGAGGAATACAACATCGAAGGCAGTCTGGACTGTGACGGATATGAGATAGTGTCGCTGTCGTTCGCTGGTGAAGTAGGCTATTACGACAATGGGGCAACGTCTGTCCAGACAGAGAGCTTCATTTATGAAGAAGCTGAAGCGAAGGTAAACGGGAAGACAGCCGATTTCAGATACTATATGACATTGCTCGCCATGAAATCGTCTGACGGGAGAATGATGAGCATGAACCTTGTGTCTCCGCTGAGTACATCGGGCGAGTTGCCGTCCGGCAAGTATACGCTCACCGGCAATGCAGAGCCGTTCAATATTGTTTCATGCGCTGCGGATGAAGGATGTGGGGCAGTTTACGTCACTGCTGACGGGGAGAGGAGGAGACTGCGCTCCGGTGCGCTGGAAGTCGTCTATGACAACGGACGTATCGTATGCTCCGGCGCTTTTATTGATGAGGCCGGGATTGCCATTGTGTGCAGGGCTAATGATTAAGACTGATGCGGATTTGACAGTTGGTAGAAAATATTGTGATGAGATAATCGACCTTCTCATCTTGCTGAATGTCTGATTTATTTAGCGTCAGTCCGATATGGCACCCGCTCCTGCATTCCGGCATTGTTTTGTGTATACTATCAAGGTGTTCAATACACATCCCTTTCTTTGATGACCATTCTTATTGTGTCCGTACTCTATTTCTAACTTATTGTAATACAGAACATACTGTTACCCGCTCCTTAGCTCCCAGCTATCTCCTCCCTATCCTCTCCTTAGCGATTCGACATTC
>JADIMV010000137.1 GCA_017694515.1 Candidatus Aphodosoma intestinipullorum | reverse complement strand
GGCAGTGCGAGTGGGTGCAGTTTGTGTAGGATATGAAACTTTTAGACCGTTTTGCTTGCTTGAGGGTAGCGGGAGGATAGCTGAAAGGTAGCTGGATGGTAGGGAATACGTTTGATTTACAGTGTTTTATAAGGAAGGGAAATTGGCGGATGTACACTGCAAATGGGTATGGAGGCGGGTGTGGGCGGTGCGGTTTTTTTAAGAAAGAAGCCACAGGGAGATGTCTCCCTGTGGCTTCCGTGTTTGCTGTATTGTCCGGATGGTGTTATCCCAACATGCTGAGCAGGATACCTGCCGCAACGGCTGAGCCGATGACACCGGCAACGTTCGGCCCCATGGCGTGCATGAGGAGGAAGTTGCTGGGGTTGGCCTCCTGACCTACAATCTGCGATACGCGTGCAGCCATAGGTACTGCCGATACTCCGGCCGATCCGATGAGCGGGTTGATCTTCTGCTTCATGAAGAGGTTCATGAGTTTTGCAAGAAGTACGCCGCCTGCCGTACCGAATGAGAATGCCAATACACCGAGGACGAGGATGCCGAGTGTCTTGAATGTGAGGAACGACTCGGCGGTGGCGGTAGCACCGACGGTGATACCGAGGAATATGACCACGATGTTCATCAACTCGTTCTGTACGGTCTTCGACAGACGCTCAACGACGCCGCACTCGCGCATGAGGTTACCGAGCATGAGGCAGCAGATGAGCGATGCCGCAGAGGGCAGGAAGAGCGACACGATTACAGAGACCATGATAGGGAATATGATTTTCTCTTTCTTGGAGACTGTACGGAGCTGCTTCATCTCAATCATGCGCTCTTTCTTTGTGGTGAGCAGGCGCATGATAGGCGGCTGGATGACTGGGACAAGAGCCATGTACGAGTATGCCGCAATGGCTATCGAACCGAGGAGGTGCGGAGCCAGTTTACTTGTCAGGTATATGGCTGTCGGGCCGTCAGCACCGCCGATGATACCGATGGATGCCGCCTCTGCACCAGTGAAGCCGAGTGCGCGTGCGCCTATGAATGTCATGAAGATGCCGAGCTGTGCGGCTGCGCCGAGCAGGAGGCTTTTCGGGTTAGCGATGAGCGGACCGAAGTCGGTCATCGCGCCTACGCCGACGAAGATGAGGCATGGATATATGCCGAGCTTGACTCCGAGGTAGAGGTAGTCAAGCATGCCGCCCCTCTCGACGAATATGTCCCAGTGTATTTTTCCTCCGGCGAAGAGTTCTTCATTGAACATGCCCGCTCCGGGGAGGTTCGACAGCAGCATTCCGAAGGCTATGGGCAACAGCAGCAGCGGCTCGAACTGCTTCACTATGGCGAGATAGAGGAGCAGGAACGAGATGCAGAGCATGATGACGTAGCGCCAGTCCTCCGTGAAGAGGTAGAAGCCCATGCTTTTAAAGAAGTCAACGAATGCGCCGCCGACGTTGATGTCGGCCTCGACTTCCTCAGCTTCGGCAGCGGGGACTGCATCGGCTGTAGCGTCAGCAGTTGCGGCTACCGCGACCTGTACCGCGTTGTCGCTGACGGCATCAGCGTCCTGAGCAAGGACACGCATACCGCCGGCTATGAGCGCGACAAGGGCGAGGAAGAGGATTTTGAAAGTATGTTTCATAATTTTCTTCTTCAGATTTTTGTTCAGTGATTAGTTTATTCCATTTCGAGAAGGACATCGTCCTGCATTACGCTCTGACCGGGAGTAACCTTGATGGAGCGTATGACAGCGTCCCTGTCTGCCTTGATTTCGTTCTCCATTTTCATGGACTCCATTGTGAGGAGCGTGTCGCCGCGCTTTACGGACTGACCTTCGGATACCACAATCTTGACGATGCTGCCCGGCAGCGGTGAGCGGAGCGGTTTTGCGTTGCCGCTTGCCTTAGGTTCTGCCTTCGGCTCAGCAGGTGCGGCCGGTTTCGGCGCAGGTGCTGGCGCGGGTTTCGGCGCCGGAGCAGGAGCGGCTTCTGTCTCTGCTTTCGGTGCGGCTGTCGTGATGGTCATCTCGAAGAGCTTGTCGTCCTGCATTACGCTCTGTCCGGGCTGCACGAATATCTTGCTCACTACGCCTTCGCAGTCGGCCATGATGCTGTTTTCCATCTTCATGGACTCGATGGTGAGCACCACGTCGCCACGTTTCACGGCCTGACCCTCGGCGGCAATGACGCGCATCACGCTGCCCGGGAGCTGTGACTTGACGACTTTCGTGGCTGTCGATGTAGCGGCCGGTGCGGGAGTGAGCGGAGCGACCTTGCCTCCTGACTTGCGGATGGGCGGAACGACTGTAGGTGTAGCGCCGGCATTCTCGCGTTTCACTTTCACTGTGTAGTGGCTACCGTTGACTATGACTTCGACAACGTTTTTGTCTATCTCCTCAACGGCAACTTCGAACTTATTGTCCTCTATTGAAAATTTGAATTTCTTCATGACTGTTTTTATCTTCTGGTAAGGTTATTGTTTAGACCATATATTTTTGAACTCCACGGAGAATATCTCTTCTCCACTCTCTTGATGGTGATCACACGGCTTTCCTCGTCGTGGACATCATCGTAATAGAGGTGCAGTGCGGCAGCTATGGCCGCGCTGTCGAGTGCGGGTATGTGCACGTCGTATTCTATTTCGGTGGTCTGCTCCTTAGAGTCTTTGCCAGATGTGGTCTTCTTGACGCTCACTTTCGGCGCCATGACTTTTCCGAAGAGGTCCATGATGAATATAAGGATTATGAGCACGACAAAAACTATGCCGAAGCCCAGTCCCGTTATGACCATCACGTTTCCCCAATTGACTGCTAATAATGACATAATGTACTGAGATTACAATGGAATATTAGAGTGTTTCTTGAGCGGGTTGACCTGTTTCTTTGTCTGCAGGGCCTGGAAGGCGCGGATGACGCGGAAACGGGTGTTACGCGGCTCGATAACGTCGTCGATGTAGCCGTAAGAGGCTGCCATGTACGGGTTGGCGAACTTGTCTTTGTATTCGGCTGTCTTGTCGGCGATGTATTTTGCCTTTTCGTCAGCGTTTTCGATTTTGCTGATTGCGCGGCCTTCGAGTACCTCGATAGCACCGTCAGCACCCATGACTGCGATTTCGGCGGTAGGCCAAGCGTAGTTGAAGTCGCCACGGAGCTGCTTGGAGCTCATCACGCAGTGTGCGCCGCCATAGGATTTGCGGAGCGTTACGGTAACCTTCGGCACTGTGGCCTCGCCGTATGCGAACATGAGTTTTGCGCCGTGGGTGATGATGCCGGCATACTCCTGTCCTGAACCCGGCAGGAAGCCCGGTACGTCGACGAGAGTGAGCAACGGGATGTTGAACGCGTCGCAGAAGCGGATGAAACGCGCTGCCTTGCGTGACGAGTTGCAGTCGAGCACACCTGCCATTACGGCGGGCTGGTTTGCTATGATACCGGTCGATACGCCGTTGAAGCGTGCGAAGCCGACGATTATGTTCTTCGCGTAGTCCTCATGCACTTCGAGGAATTCGCCGTTGTCCACGATGGCCGTGATGACGCTCTTCATGTCGTACGGCATATTCGGGTTGTCCGGTATAATCTCGTTGAGGCTGTCCTCGAGGCGGTCAATCGGGTCGTTGCACTCTATTGCTGGAGCTTCTTCGAGGTTGTTCTGCGGTATGTAGGAGATGAGTTCGCGAATCTTCTCGATTCCGGCCTGCTCGTTCTCCACGCGGAAGTGCGCCACGCCTGATTTCGATGCATGAACGCCGGCACCGCCGAGATCCTCTGTGGAGATGGTCTCATTGGTCACGGATTTCACTACTTTCGGGCCGGTCACGAACATATAGCTGTTCTCCTCGGTCATGAGGATGAAGTCAGTGAGGGCAGGGGAGTATACCGCACCGCCTGCGCAGGGGCCGAAGATTGCGGATATCTGCGGCACTACGCCGGACGCAAGGATGTTGCGCTCGAATATTTCGGCGTAGCCTGCGAGTGCTGTCACGCCTTCCTGTATGCGCGCACCGCCCGAGTCGTTGATGCCGATGATAGGCGCACCCATCTTCATTGCGAGATCCATTACCTTGCATATCTTGAGGGCCATGGTCTCGGAGAGTGAGCCGCCGAATATTGTGAAGTCCTGAGCAAACACGTAGACGCTGCGGCCTTCGATAGTACCGTGGCCGATGACAACGCCGTCGCCGAGGTATTTCTCTTTTTCGAGACCGAAGTTTGTGCAACGGTGAGTCACGAACATATCGAGCTCTTCGAAAGAGCCTTCGTCGAGAAGCATCTCAATGCGCTCACGGGCTGTGTATTTGCCCTTGCTGTGCTGAGAGTCGATACGTTTCTGTCCACCGCCAAGTTTTGCCTGAACACGTAAATCAATGAGCTGTTTTACTTTTTCTCTGTTTTCCATATTATAATAATTGTATTAGTATATGTTTTCGCGTAGTGGTAGTCACACAATATACAACAGCGGCGGATGGGGGCGGCCATGTGAGTGGCACATCCTCATCCGCCTCAGTCTTTATTTGGGATATTCACAAAGCTCTGTCAGCACACCGTGTGTCGATTTCGGGTGGAGGAAGGCGATGTTCAGCCCTTCTGCACCTTTGCGCGGCGCTTTGTCTATAAGTTGCCATCCTTCAGCGGCGGCCTCGTCGAGCGCTTCCTGTACGTTTTCAACGCAATAAGCCACATGATGAACACCTCCACGGGGGTTCTTCTCAAGATATTTGGCAATAGGGCTGTCCTCAGAAGTCGGTTCAAGCAGCTCAATCTTGGTCTGACCCACTTTCAGGAAAGCGGTGCGGACTTTCTGGTCTGCGACTTCTTCGATGGAATAGCACTTTGTGCCGAGAAGTTTCTCGTAGAAAGGGATGACATCATCGAGTTTTGCCACTGCAATACCCAAATGTTCAATGTGTGATGGTTTCATGACTGTTAATTGTTTATAGTTAGTAAAATACGATTGGTTCTGACGTATTTGCCGCATTTCCCGTCAAATATACGGCACTGCAAAGTTAGCCATTTTATTGCTCAGAGCAATGTGATATGTGCATTTTTTTTGTAAAAACGCCATTTGACAGGTTGATATTAAACCGTGTATTTTTATTTGTTTATATTGGATTTATATGCTGTTTTTGTGATAATGTGTAAGTATGTGCTATTTTGACGGGTGCGGAATGTGCATGGAAGGGGGGGACGGGGAAGAACGACGGGCTGAATACGGCTGAGAGCGGCGGAGATGGGGGCGCGGATATAGGTTGCGGACAGGGAGAAGGCAGGTCGAGAGTACGTGTTTGGGAGGATGGTCCGGGGGGATGGCGGCGATATAAGTGTTAAACCCAAAACGGTCATTAGAACGCATACATGCCAGAGGAGGGGAATAGACTTGCAATGATAGCTGTTGTATATATGCTTTTTGATGGTTTGCGCCTTCTGCCGCCGTATAAGCCTCCGCTATTTCGGGACATAGCCCGCTATGCCCCGTCAATAGCGGGAGACTGATCCGGCTGGCATAAAGGCACAAACCATTACAAAATCTAATGACCGATTCGGGTTAAAATCAGTTGCGGGGAGGCGGGAGCGTTGCCCGGAAGGCGGAATGAGATGAGGTTGCGGAGAGTCGGAGGTTACGGAATGGAAGGGAGTGGAGGTAGACGCGCTTCCATTGTGTAAGTCTATGCCGCAAGCGGGGCTTTCAGTATGTAAGAAAAGTGGATAGGTGTGTTAAAAATGTGATTATATATTGCGGGTATGCTTTTGAAATGTAATTTTGCGGTAGGCTGACGCCAAGGAAAAGGAAGGCGTCATGCCGACGAAAAAAACAGTAGTATGAAGATAACATTAAGAGATAATGCATCGTTGCGTACGGTGCGCAGGCTTATGAGGCCGTCGGGGGTCAGGCTGACTGTCAGGTACGGCAGTGTCTATACGGTGCAGGCGGTCAGGCAGCGTCAGCCGAACAGCGCGGCACAGCGTAAGGCACGTGCGGTGTTTGCGGAGGCTAACAGGCTGGCTGTGGAGGAGTTGCGCTCGGATGAGAGGAGAGCGTACTGGGCAAGGCGGGCGAGGGAGACGGGATACCGTACGGCGATAGGGGCGTGCCGGGCAGAGTATGTCAGGAGGCTGCGCGAGGAGAGGAAGAATGTGGTGCGCCCGAAGGTGTATGAAAGGACGACGGACTGTGTGGCACGGGCGGTGCGCCTCGGGCGGAGGGGAAGGCGCGTGAGGACGGCGGGTGTGCCGCATTGGCGGATGAATGCGCTTGGTGTGAGACGGTTGAGCTTGATGGAGAGATGTGACGAGGCGACGATGGAGGGGAGTACGTGAGCTGGGATTTCCGATGAGCTACTGGTGTTGGCTGACGCTTTTGTGTCCGGGGTTCGCTGTCCTTGTACTTGACGGTACAAGATAGCGTGGCCTCGATAGCTTGGTCTCGGCAAAAGCAGTCAAATAAGTTTGCCACTTTTGTGTCCGACTTTCACTATCTTTGCACTTGGCGAAGTTGTGGTGTCCGGAGGGGCGGATGCTGATATGTGTGTCATTATGTCTGAGAAATATCTGTCTGTATATAAGGCTTCGGCGGGGGCGGGGAAGACGTATAACCTCGTGTACCGCTATGTGCGCCTGCTGTTTGAGACTGAGGAGGCGGGTACGGCTCACAGCAGGATTCTGGCTGTGACGTTTACGAACAAGTCGACCGCCGAGATGAAGGAAAGGGTGGTGCGTGCGCTGTATGAGATGTCGGAAGGACGGCATGAGAAGTATATTAATGATATTATGCGCGATGTGCCGGGACGGTATGCGAGCGCGGAGGCTGTGGCAAAGAGGGCGCGGAGACTGCTGATGCAACTGCTGTTCAATTATTCGGTGTTCAACATCAAGACGATAGACGCGTTTTTCCAGCAAGTGATAAGGGTGTTCGCAAGGGAGATGAATATGTACGGCAGTTTCAAGGTGGAACTCGATACGGACGCGATGCTGGACGCTTCGGTGGACGACATACTGGTGAACCTTAAAGCACCGTCGAAGATGCTCGACTGGCTGACGGAGTTTGCCGAGGCGAGGGTGGATGAGGGGCATTCGTATAAGATAAAAGATGTGATAGTGGGCTTGGCCTCGCAAATCTTCTCGGACGAGTATATCAAAAACGCCGCACGGCTCAACGATGTGTTGGCGGAGCCGGACGCCATGAAGGAATACAGGAAGAGCCTGACGGCAATCGTCACGGAGTATGAGGGGAGGGTGAAGGCGTTGTGCGACAGCATAATGGAGGAGATGAGGGGACTGGCTCTGACGGCGGGGGACTTCAAGGGCGGTAGCAGGAGCTTTGCGGCCTATTTCGATTACGCCTATATGAAAGGAAAGGATTTCGCGCCGTCGAACACGTTCGTGAAGGCAATCGAAGAACGTTCTGCTGACGCATTCTGCCAGAAGAAATCGCCACGGGCGGCCGATATAGAGGCGTTCGTGGGGCGGTGCGGGGAGAAGATGGAGGAGCTGAACGCGCTTCTGTCGGCCGACTGTCAAAGGGACTACCGTACAGCCCAGGTGCTGGTCAAGAACCTTTATGTCATAGGCATACTGAACGACATACAGAACAGGATACTGGAACGTTCGCAGGAGACGAACTCTTTCCTGCTCACAAGCACGTCGGACTTCATACGCCAGATTATCGCGGGGAGCGATACACCGTTCATATATGAGAAGATGGGGGTGAGCCTTGACCACTACATGATAGACGAGTTTCAGGACACATCGAAGCTGCAATGGGCGAACTTCCTGCCGCTGATTAAGGAGAGCGTGGATTCGGGTCACTGGAACATGATAGTGGGCGACGTGAAGCAGAGCATATACCGATGGAGGGACGGCGACTGGTCGATACTCCAGAACGATGTGAAACGGGAGTTCGGGGAGAGCGTGGAAGAGATACCGCTCTCCACGAATTACAGGAGTTCGCGCAGCGTGATAGAGTGCAACAACAGCATATTTCCGAAGATTACCGAGTCGGCACTGGAGGATATTGCGGCAGTGACGTACGAGAACATGGACGAGTCGGCCAAAGAGGCACGGAAGGAGAGGTTCCGCTCGATATATGCCGACGTGAAGCAGAAGGGCAGCCGCAATCGCGAAGGATATGTGGAGATCGGCTTCGTCAGAGGCGATGAGCCTGAGAATGAGGCGATGGAGAGGACATGCGAGGCGATAGGTGACCTCACGCAGAGATGCGGGTACGGCTATGGAGACATTACGATATTGGTGCGCAAGAATGCGGAGGCGGCAGTGATAGCGGAATATTTGCAGGGGAATGGCATTCCCGTGGTGTCAAACGAAGCGCAACTGGTGTGCAACGCGCTTGCAGTACGGTTTATCGTGTCGCTCATGCGCTACCTTTACAAGCCTACGGAGAGCCTTTTCCGTGCTGGTCTGGCGGCGGTCTATTGCCGTCTACAGGGTATGGGGGATGAGAGTATGCACGAGGCGTTGGCATGCAGCGAACTGCCTGCCGCAGAGTGGGAAGTGAGACTGTTCGGTGCGGAGAGGGCGGAGCGTCTGTCCTCCATCAAGAACCTGACACTGTACAGGATGGCCGAAGCGGCGGTGTCCGCCTTTGACCTGTATAATGCCGTAGAGGGCGAGGCGCACTATCTACAGGCGTTCATGGACGACGTGTATGACTTTTCGTCCGAGGAGACGGCTGACATATATTCATATCTGGAACATTACGACAAGAAAGCCGCATCGTTTTTCGTCCCGTCAGCTGGAGGCGGGAACGCCGTTAGCATATACACAATATTCAAATCGAAAGGACTACAGTTCAATGCGGTGATAATTCCGTTCTGTAACTGGACATTAGAACCGGTCAGATACTTCGCCAACTACCGATGGGTGGAGACAAAGCGTCCTCCGTTCGACCGTCTGCCGATAGTGCCTGTAGATATGGGAAAAGGAAGCAAGAAACTGTACGCCACATGGTTTGCCGACGACATGAGGGACGAGTATGAGAACTGTTTCGTCGATACGCTGAATGTGGCATACGTTGCTTTCACACGCGCCGTGGAGCGGATGTACGTCTTTCCGCTCCTCACGGAAAAGGACGGAGAGCCGGTGAAGGAGAGCAGTATACCGTATTACCTGTACGATACGCTGAACAGCCCGGGCGGGAACTTTTCCCGCAGTGAGGACGGTACGGCTTTCTATATTGGCAACCCCGATGAAATGAAGACCGAGGAGCGCAAGAATGCCGTAAAAACATACGATTTCGGCACGGACGCTGAAGTCCGTCCCGGCGATGTCGAGGAGAGGCTGAGATTCCGTGCCGACAGGGAGGCTCTTTGGACATTGACTGGAAACACCCGTTCGTATGTGGATTACGGTAATGTCATGCACCATATACTGGAGAAAATCACTGTGGCCGGGGAGCTTGACGCGGCAGTGGAGAGCGTGCGCCGCGAGGGTATATTCACAACGGACGACGAGGCGCGGGAGGTCTGGGAGAAACTGGCGCGCTTTTTGGCTGACGAGAGGGCGAGAGACTGGTTTTCCGGCAGATACCGCGTGATGAGCGAGGCTGAAATCATGACCCGCGAGGGCGACATATACCGCCCTGACCGTGTGATGCTCGATGAAGAGACGGGCGGTGCTGTGGTGGTAGACTATAAATTCGGCACAGATATAAACCAACGCTATGTCCGTCAGGTCAAACGGTATATGTCACTCATAGAGGAGATGGGGTATGCTCCGGTCAAGGGGTATATCTGCTATGTGGAGCTGGGAGAGACAGTAGAGGTGGAGTGAATCAGCAATAGAGATAGCAATCGGTTGATAACTAAATAAATGGAGTAAGTATATAACGATGAAAAGGGGAAAAGGAGGATTGTTTTTTGTGATTGTGGCCATGGCTGCTCCGTTTCTGTGCGGATGCGGCGGGAAAGCCAGTGGCGGCGAGGAGGACGGCAAGCAGCCGTGTGAGACGGAAGCTGTTGATACTGTGATAGTAAGGCGGGAATACGGCATAGCTGTGGACTCGTTCGACATGGAAGAGCACAGGGTGAAGGAAGGCGAAGCCATATCGACCATATTCAGCAGGGCGGGAGCACCGGACGACGCGATAAACAGGCTGCTGACCATACCGGATTCGGTGTTTGACGTGAGGAGAGTCAGGGCGGGGAACAAATATACGCTGTTCTACACGCCCGATTCAGTACGGCAGCTGACATACGTCGTGTATCACCGCTCGCTGACGGACTTTGTAGTGTTCCATTTGGAGGACTCGCTGCACGTGGAACGATTCGAGAAACCTGTCACGAGAGTGGAACGGATGTCGTCCGTGACGATAAACAATTCGCTGTGGGGCGATGTGAATCGTGCCGGCCTGAACGTTGCGCTCGCGCTTGACCTGTCGGACATATATGCGTGGACGATAGACTTTTTCGGGTTACAGGCGGGCGACAGTTTCACGGCCTGCTATGACGAGGAGTATGTGGACAGCGTGGCCGTGGGCATAGGACGCATATACGCTGCGCGGTTTACGCATAACGGGAAGGACTGCTACGCGATATACTACGGGAACGACTCCGTGGAGGGGTATTGGGACTTGGACGGCAACAATGTGAAGAAGGCCTTTCTGAAAGCACCGCTCAAATTCTCCCGTATATCAAGCCACTTCACTTACGCGAGGAGGCATCCGGTGTACAAGACCGTACGTCCGCATACGGGAGTGGACTATGCGGCACCGAAAGGAACACCCGTGATGGCGATAGGAGACGGTACTGTTACATACAGGGGGTATAGCGGCGGCGGAGGCAATATGGTTAAAATCAGACATAACAGTACGTATCAGTCGGCCTATCTGCATCTGTCGAAATTCGGTAAGGGAGTCGCTGTGGGTGAGAGAGTCATGCAGGGTCAGGTGATAGGCTATGTGGGCAGCACGGGCGCATCGACAGGCCCTCACCTCGATTTCCGGGTGTGGAAAAACGGCCAGCCCATTAATCCGCTCACCATGGAAGCACCGCCTACCGAACCGCTGCCGGAACGGTATCGGGCTGAGTTTGACTCGGTTAAGAATGTGATGTTGGAGCGGATAGCGGCACGGTGAGCTACTGACGTATGACGGCCATGACAGTATGGACATAGTGTTAATGTAATCTTAATATATAACTGAGAGGAGTATGACGGAGGAGGCAGAGTACCGCAGGCTGTCGGAGATGAACATGAAGCGGGCGCGTGAGGTAATTGAGGCGACGGATGTGGTGAATATATGGCGCGGGATAGGGGCGGAGATAAACCTCGTGGGCTCGCTGAGCATGGGTCTTATGTGTAGGCACAGGGATATAGATTTCCATATTTACACATCGCCATTGGACAAGGAAGAGAGTTGGCTGGCCATGTCGCGGATGGCACAGAAAGCGGGGGTGAGAAGGATAGAGTACAGGGACCTGACCGATACAGAGGAGCAGTGTATCGAATGGCATGCGTGGTATGACTGCGGTGACGGCCTCATGTGGCAGATAGACATGATACATATGCCGAAAGGGTCGGCGTATGACGGTTATTTCGAACGTGTGGCCGATGATGTGCGCAAGAGGCTTACGCCAGAGACACGCGATACTATCCTCAGGCTCAAATATGAGACTCCCGAGACGGAAAAAGTCATGGGTATAGTCTATTACAAGGCTGTCATACAGGACGGCGTGAGGAGCTATGCCGATTTGTTGAAGTGGATTGCAGAGCATGATACCGGCGGCATTGTAGAGTGGTGAGATGTATGGCGGAAATGATAATAGTGGATTTGATTTATTATATAGGATATGGCGGACAACTATTTGGAATCTCATTATGAGGAGTATCTGAAGCGTAAGGCGGAGTGGGAGCGCAAGAAAAAGCGCGGATGCAATCAGAAACCGAAACAGGCCGGAGATGCGGACAGGCCTGCTTCAGTGACGGAGAAATAAGGATTAAAAAAACGGGAGGTATTTATGTTGGCATATACATACGTCAGGAAAGGGGTGTTCGAGTTGCTGGAAAAGCCGAAACCTGAACTGAAAGACAGTAAGGACGCGATAGTGCGCGTGACACTGGGGAGCATCTGTACCAGTGACCTGCATATAAAGCACGGCAGTGTGCCGAGGGCTGTGCCGGGTGTGACGGTGGGGCATGAGATGGTCGGACTTGTGGAAGAGACAGGTGCTGAAGTCACTAACGTGAAGCCTGGGGACAGGGTGACTGTCAATGTGGAGACATTCTGCGGAGAGTGCTTTTTTTGCAAACACGGATATGTCAACAACTGCACAGACCCGGACGGCGGATGGGCATTGGGCTGCCGGATTGACGGAGGCCAGGCGGAGTATGTGCGTGTGCCTCACGCTGATACGGGGCTGAACCGCATTCCCGACGGGGTGAGCGACGAACAGGCCTTGTTTGTCGGCGATGTGCTGGCAACGGGCTATTGGGCGGCACGCATCTCGGAAATAAAGCCAGATGACACGGTGTTCATAATCGGGGCTGGGCCGACAGGGATATGCACGTTGCTGAGCGTCATGCTGAAAAAGCCGGAGCGTATCATAGTATGCGAGAAGTCGCCGGAAAGGAGGAAGTTCGTGCGTGTGCATTATCCGGATGTGCTTGTTACAGAGCCGGAACGGTGCAGGAAATTTGTCATGGAGAACAGCCGTCACGGCGGGGCGGATGTCGTGCTGGAAGTGGCCGGCACGGACGAGACATTCCGTATGGCGTGGGAGTGCGCGAGGCCGAACGCCACGGTGACAATCGTCGCGTTGTACGACAGGCCGCAGGTTCTGCCTTTGCCCGATATGTACGGCAAGAACCTGACATTCAAGACCGGAGGTGTGGACGGGTGCGACTGCGCAGAGGTGCTGCGCCTGATAGAGGCCGGCAGGATAGACACAACGCCGCTCATCACGCACAGGTTTCCGTTGAGGGAGATAGAAGAGGCGTATCGTGTGTTTGAGAACAGGCTGGACGGGGTGATAAAGGTAGCTGTATATTGAATGCGGAGCATGGATATGAAACGATACGGCGTTTACCTTTTCGACTTTGACTATACGCTGGCGGACTCGTCGCGCGGTATAGTGATGTGTTTCCGCCATGTGCTTGAACGTCACGGTTATAAGGGCATAGATGACCACGCCATAAAGCGTACCATCGGCAAGACGCTCGAAGAGGCGTTTTCCATACTCACAGGCGTGGAGGATGCTGCGACGCTGTCTCTCTACCGCAGTGAATATGTGAGCCATGCGGACGGATGCATGACCGCCAACACACGGCTTTTCCCCGAGACGGCGCGGGTGCTGTCTGCACTAAGGGAACGCGGCGCACGGACAGGCATAATATCGACAAAATACCGTTACCGCATAATGGAGTTCGTGGACAGTGTGCTGCCGCACGGCACATTCGACATTGTGATAGGATGCGAGGATGTACGCGCACCCAAGCCGTCGCCCGAGGGACTGATTATGGCGGCAAGGCGGCTCGGTGTGCCGACAGGCGATGTGCTGTATGCCGGGGACAGTACTGTCGATGCCGAGACGGCCATGGCTGCCGGAGTGGACTTTATGGGGGTACTCCATGGCATGACTACACGCGAGGAATTGGCCGCATATCCAAATGTGCTTATAGCCGAAGATTTGACGGCATTGCTGTGAACGGGGCGTACCTTGAAGGCAGTTCGGGCGTGCGGCTTCGGATTTCAACGGGCGGAATATATGGAATCTCAGGAATAGAGCTGACGGCGTAACGTCAGCTTTTTCATTATGCACCGGAGAATTAAGCACTGTGATTGCACAGACGCATGACACTCCGGTGCATAAATGTATTATGACGGTACTCTTGCCGTTGCCGGGATGCCCCATCCTATATCGTCAGAAACAGATATGGCGAAAGCCACGTACGAAAATGTTTTCTTTCCTAAAAATATTATCCTGATTTGATGCCATTTTGTTAAGCTATTGCACATACATCTCTCTATCCTATTTGTATTAATCAAAGTTAAAAACATGTACTCTCACCGAAGCCCCTCCGAAGCTCCTCCGCAGCCTCAGGCCAGCCTGTGCCTAAGGCGAGAGTACGTGTTTCGGCAGAGACAAATCAGTGAACAGGTTCACATTTGTCTCTGCACTCGACTTTCACTACCTTTGCGCCAGATAGGATGCGGTTCGGCAAAGGCAATCAAACAAGTTTGTTGCCAATGCACTCACCTTTCACTATCTTTGCAGACGGAATAGCAGGGCGGTCTGTCGCTAGTCGCCGCAGTGGCGGTGGCGGGAGGAAAGTCCGGGCAACACAGGGCACCATACTTCCTAACGGGAAGTGGGCCGTGAGGTTCACACAAGCGCAGAAGAAAATAACCGCCCGCGTCTTGTTGCGCGGGTAAGGGTGAGAAGGCGAGGTAAGAGCTCACCGCCGCAGTGGCGACACTTGCGGGTCAGTGCGCCGTATGGGTTGAAAGATCAAGTAAACCGGCGTCATGCTCAGGGCTGCCCGCCCGAATTTACCGCCGGAGGGTAGATCGATAGAGTCCGCTGGTGACAGCGGATCCAGATAAATGACAGGCGCGGCACGTGCGTGCCGTACAGAACCCGGCTTATAGCCCGGCTATTCCCTTTTCTCCGTTTTAGAAACTAAAAACTGTCTCCCCTATGAGCAAAGAAAAAGGCAGGCTGTCCGACAGGCTGAATCGTCTGTACCGTTTTCTTGTCACGGACATTTTCCGCATGACTGAAAACGAGCTTACAAAATCAAAGCGCATCTCGGTGAGGATACTGAAAAAACTCGTGCTTTCCATACGGGGCTTTTTCGAGGACGACCTGATGTACCGCGCATCCGTGCTGACATATTATACACTGTTAGCCATCGTCCCCATATTTGCCCTTATCCTTGCCGTCGGGCGTGGCTTCGGTATACAGGATGCTATTAACGATTTGATAGTTAGGATGGTAGGGGAGAGCCACGACATACTGCCTTTCTTCATGCGGTTTGTCAACAACTATCTTGAGCAGGCGCATGGCGGGGTCTTTGTCGGCATAGGCGTGATAATACTCCTATGGTCTGTCGTGAGTATGTTCCGTCAGGTGGAGAACAATTTCAACCGGATATGGAACGTACATAAGAACCGTTCGATAGTCCGCCAGTTCACCACATATCTTACAATACTTGTGGTCACTCCAATACTTGTCGTTGTCTCCGCCAGTCTCAGCAGTGCGGTTGACAGTTATGTGGAATATGTGGCCAACTCCTCGATAGGCAGCTTTTTTGTGCCTATTTATCAGTTCTTTATAAGGCTGACACCGTATGTTGCCTACTGGCTGCTTTTCACGATAGTCTTTCTGGTTATACCCAACACGAAGGTGCGCTTCCGCGATGCGCTTTTCTCGGCCATCGTGACAGGTACGGCTTTCTATGTATTGCAGATAATCTATGTGAGCGGACAGGTTACCCTCTCGAAGTACAACGCTGTCTACGGTAGTTTCGCCGCCATACCTTTGCTCATGTTCTGGCTGCAAATCTCGTGGCTCATAGTGCTTTACGGTGCCGAACTCTGCTATGTGAGCCAGAACCTCTCAAGTTACAACTTCGAGAGCGACACGAAGAACATATCGCGCCGGTACAAGGACTTCACGCTTGTCATTGTTCTGAAGATTGTCATACGCCATTTCGAGGATGGCAAGCCTGTGTCGTCCAACGACATATCTACCGAGTATAACATACCGATACGCCTTGTGCAGAATCATCTGGAACTGCTGGTCGATACGGGAATAGTGTCAGAGGTATATGCGGAGCAGCAGGAGGAGAAAATGTACCAGCCGGCCATGGACATCAACCGCATCACTCTCGGGCTGCTTACAGACAAGATAGAGCGGTTCGGCTCGGAAAACTTCAGGATTTCCCACGCGGATGAGTTTGAGACAGTCTGGAAAAGCATGTCAGGAATAAGGAATATGTCCATGGAACAGGCCAAAGATATCCTTATAAAGGATATGTGAGGAGGCCTCTGCCTGTTGATAATCAGATGATTGTTGTATGTAGTGAAAAAAATTGGGATAAAAGTTGCCTGATGCTTTGCGGGTTTGGGAAAAAGTGTTACCTTTGCACTCGCAAAACGGCGATGGTGCCATAGCTCAGTTGGTAGAGCAAAGGACTGAAA
>JADIMV010000136.1 GCA_017694515.1 Candidatus Aphodosoma intestinipullorum | reverse complement strand
GCCATGCCCCCCGCATGGCGGCCTTTTTGTACCTCTCCACCTCCACACGCCCTCCAGACCGTACCCTTCGCCCTACCCAAACCCCAAAACACGTACCCTCGACCTGCCCTCTCCCTAACATTAACCTCACCACCGCTAATTCCAAAATAAAACCGCCGGCCTCGGCATAAACGTTTATCCCATACGAAGTATGAAATAATTTCTTACCTTTGCACAGTATAGATAAATTTGGTATTAATGGCACTCCCCGGCCATAGAGGCTGGCACGCCACAATGTAAAACTTTCAACGCATCATGTCAATAAAACATTACGGACAGATTCTGATAATCTCGGCAGCCACTGCCGCTCTTTTCGCTTCATGCGCGAAATCTGACGAAGAACTCGCGGCGGAATACTACGCCAAGGCAGAGACAGCCTATAACGCCGGACACGAAAACGCCGCTCTGCTCTACATAGACACCATACACAGCGCCTTCCCGAAAGTCATATCCGTCAGGCGTATGGCCGACACCCTCACATGGCGCATAGAACTGGAGCAGATGGAGCGTTCGCTGCCCTACCTCGACAGCCTCATGTCCGCACGGCAGGCGCAAGTGCCGGAGGCCACAAAAAACTTCACATTTGTCAAAGACGAACGCTATCAGGATATCGGCGAATTCGAGCACCGCACACTGCGTACCGAAAACAATACCGGACGCTGCTACCTCAAGCCCCATACCAATGAGAGAGGCGATTTCCTGCTGACCTCCTACTATGTCGGGACACAAGCCTCGCACAGCATAATAAAAGTCTCCATAGGTGATGTATACAAGGAGACCCTGCCGGCAGAGCCTTCTGACATCAACAGCTATACCGACTTGGGGCAGTTCCATGAGACCATCATCCTCCCGACGGAAAAGCTCAACGGCATACCACAGTTCATAGCCGAAAACAGCGGGGAGAAAATACGGATAACATTGGAGGGAGAGAAAGGCGGTTCCTACTCCTACTATCTCAACAAAACCGAAAAGGCCATATTCCTCGACACATACAGGCTCTCCGCCCTCCTGTCCGAAATCAACGGGCTCAACAGCCAGTACAACAAGGCATCGAAAAAAGCCTCTTACCTGAAATCCAAACTCGACATCCGACCATGATAAAGGACTCTCTGGCCAATATGCACTCGTATGACAGCCTCCACATGAATTTCAGGAGCGTATTCAACATAATAGACGCGCTGAATTTCGATGCCCTCGAACCGGGACATATCGAACTGGACGGGTCATACGTTTACATCAACATAGAGGACACCGCCGGGCGCGGGCGCGACGAAGCCCCGCTCGAAGCGCACCGCAGGTACATAGACATACAGGTGCCATTGAGACACAAGGAGACCTTCGGCTATAAGCCCGTGGCGCAGTGTGCCGCACCCGCAGGTGACTACGACCCCGACAGAGATATAATATTCTATAACGACAGACCAGACGGATATGTCGATGTCGCGCCGGGCGAGTTCATCATATTCTTCCCGGAGGATGCCCACGCGCCGGCCATAGCCGCCGGCAACCTCTTTAAGATGGTAGTAAAGGTATCGGTGACTCCCAACATGGAGCGGCCGACATTATAAATAAGATTGCCCTATGGATAGATTGAAGATTGTTCAGACTGACCCCTATCTGATACCTTTTGAGTCTGCGCTCCAAGGCAGGCACGACTATGCGGTGTACAGGGAAAAGGAACTGCTTGGCGATGAAAACAAGTCATTGTCCGACTTCGCCTCCGGCTACCTCTATTTCGGGCTGCACAAGATCAAACGCTCTTGGGTGTTCCGCGAATGGGCTCCTAATGCCACAGCCATATATGTCATCGGAGACTTCAACGGCTGGCGGATGGACAGCCGTTATAAGCTGAACCCGATTGGCAACGGGATATGGGAACGGAAGTTCGGGGAGAAAATGATGAAGCACGGCGACCTCTACAAACTCCTTGTCGAGTGGAACGGCGGTTACGGCGAGAGGATACCGGCATGGGCACGGCGCGTGGTGCAGGATCCCGACACAAAGATATTCTCCGCACAGGTTTGGAATCCTGAATCTTCGTATAAGTTCCGCATACGTAAGTTCCGCCCGACGAAATCGCCGCTCCTCATATACGAATGCCACATAGGCATGGCGACTGAAAAGGAGGAAGTCGGAACATACGAGAATTTCCGCACGAACGTATTGCCGCGCATTAAGGAAGATGGATATAACTGTATACAGATTATGGCCATACAGGAACATCCGTACTACGGCTCATTCGGCTATCACGTGTCGAGTTTCTTCGCCGCATCATCCCGTTTCGGCACGCCGGAAGAGCTTAAAAGGCTCATTGACGATGCCCACAGGAACGGCATTGCCGTCATCATGGACTTAGTCCACTCCCACGCCGTGAAAAACGAGGTTGAGGGACTTGCCCGTTTCGACGGCACTCCCTATCAGTATTTCCATGGAGGCGACCGCCGCGAACACCCGGCATGGGACTCGCTCTGCTTCAACTACAACAAGAACGAGGTGCTCCATTTCCTGCTCTCCAACTGTAAGTTCTGGATGGAGGAGTACCGCTTTGACGGCTTCCGTTTTGACGGCGTGACGTCCATGATATACCGCAACCACGGCCTCGGCCAGGATTTCACGTCGTACAGCGACTACTATAACATGAATCAGGACGGCGATGCGCTGTGCTACCTCACTCTGGCCAACAAACTCATCCATGAGATTAACCCCGAGGCGATTACTATAGCCGAGGAGATGTCCGGACTGCCTGAACTCGCCGCGCCATACGGGGACGGCGGGATTGGGTTCGACTACCGCATGGCGATGGGCATACCTGATTTCTGGATAAAATACATCAAGGAGGTGAAGGACGAGGACTGGAAGGCCGGACACATACTGTGGGAAGTGACAAACCACCGTGCCGGGGAGAAAACCATATCCTATGCCGAGTCCCACGATCAGGCGCTGGTTGGCGACAAGACACTGATATTCCGGCTCATCGACTCCGATATGTACTGGCACATGCGCAAAGGCGACGAGACATTCGCCGTCAACCGTGGTGTCGCCCTGCACAAGATGATAAGGCTCATAACCGCCACCACGATAAACGGCGGCTACCTCAATTTCATGGGCAATGAGTTCGGCCATCCCGAATGGATAGATTTCCCGAGGGAAGGCAACGGATGGTCATACAAATATGCCCGCCGCCAATGGAGTCTCGTGGACAATCACGACCTCCTCTACTACAATCTTGGGGAGTTTGACCGCGCCATGCTTGACCTGATAAAAAGCGACAGGCGTTTCACGGAATCTGAGATTGAAAAGGTCTGGGACAATGAGGGCGACCAGCTTGTGGCCTATAAGCGGCGTAATTTCGTGTTCATATTCAACTTCAACCACGAGAAGTCATTTACGGACTACGGCATTCTTGTCCGCAAGGGGACATACTGCGTCGTGCTGAACACTGACGACAGACGCTTTGGAGGATTCGGTTTCTCCGATGACTCGGTAAGGCACGTCACCGAACCGTCACACCTCAAGAACAAGGAATGGCTCAGGCTCTACATCCCGGCACGCAGTGCGCTCGTCCTTAAAAGGGAATGAACTCTGGAGGTATATGCTGAAACCGTCCGCCCAGTCCGGATACCATAAAAAAAAATCATCACTTCCCGGTGATGATTTTCTTTATCTCGTTGAGTTTCATCAGAGCCTCGACGGGGGTCAGGTTGTTTATGTCGAGATAGGCTATCTCGTCCCTGACGAGTTTCAGCACAGGGTCATCCAGTTGGAAAAAGCTGAGCTGCACACCCTCACGGCGCGGGGCTTCATCGAGATTTTTTGTGAGCACATCGCGCTGGCTGTTCTTTTCGAGTTGTACGAGTATCTCATTCGCCCGCTTTACGACTGACTTCGGCATACCCGCCATCCGCGCCACGTGTATGCCGAAACTGTGTTCGCTCCCTCCCGCCACGAGTTTGCGCAGGAAGACCACCTTATTGTCTATCTCCTTGACGCTGACATTATAGTTCTTTATGCGGCTGTAGAACTTGGCCATGTCGTTAAGCTCGTGATAGTGTGTCGCGAACAGTGTCTTGGCCTGCCCGCCCTGACGCTCATGTATATGTTCCACAATAGCCCACGCTATCGATATGCCGTCGTATGTGCTTGTGCCGCGCCCTAACTCATCGAACAGCACAAGACTGCGCGAAGAGAGGTTGTTGAGTATGCTGGCGGCCTCGTTCATCTCCACCATGAATGTGGAGTCACCGGCGGATATGTTGTCGCTCGCCCCTACTCTGGTGAATATCTTGTCCACTACGCCTATGGTCGCCGCGTCGGCAGGCACATAGCAGCCTATCTGGGCCATCAGCGTGATAAGTGCCGTCTGTCTGAGCAGCGCGCTCTTTCCCGCCATGTTCGGGCCGGTGATTATGATTATCTGTTGCGTCTGACTATCGAGGTACACATCGTTAGGCACGTATGTCTCCCCTATCGGCAGTTGTTTCTCTATTACCGGGTGTCTGCCCTGCCTGATGTCTATCACGTCGGAGTCATTGACCACAGGGCATATATATTTGTTCTCCTGAGCCACCCGCGCAAACCCCAGCAGACAGTCTATCTGCGCTATGACATGACAGTCCACCTGTATGGCCGGAATATATTCCATGATGCCGAGCACAAGGTCGTTGAACAGCTTCGTCTCGAGGGCGAGTATCCGCTCCTCCGCACCCAATATCTTCTCCTCATACTCTTTAAGCTCTTGGGTTATATAGCGTTCCGCGTTTACGAGAGTCTGTTTGCGTATCCACTCCTGAGGCACTTTGTCCTTATGCGTGTTGCGCACCTCTATGTAGTAGCCGAACACATTGTTATAGCTTATTTTCAGGCTTGGTATCCCCGTCAGTTCGCTCTCCCGCTGCTGTATGCTCATCAGGTAGTCCTTCCCTGAATATGCTATTGTGCGTAGCTCGTCAAGCTCCTGTGACACCCCTTCGGCTATGACGTGCCCCTTGTTCACCATAGCAGGCGGGTTGTCCGCCAGTTCGGCTGCAATCCTGCCGTACAGCGCGGCGCACGGATTGAGTTGATCCGCAAGTGTTTGCAGCGGCTTACAGTCTGCCGCAGAACACATCCGCTTTATCGGCTCTACTGCCTCGAGTGCCGTCTTGAGCTGACCCACCTCACGCGGGGTGATGCGCCCCACGGCCACCTTGCTCAGTATCCTCTCCAAGTCGCCTATCCGTTCCAGCTCCTCATGCAGGCGCACCTTCAGCTCCACGTCCTTGAAGAAATGGGTCACCACCCCAAGCCTGTCCTCTATCGGCTGCACATCCTTGAGCGGGAACGAGATCCACCGCCTCAGCAGCCGTCCGCCCATAGGCGTGACCGTGCGGTCTATGACCGAACAGAACGACCGCCCTCCCTCGTACATACTGCCAAGCAGCTCCAAGTTTCTCACAGTGAAGCGGTCAAGCCACACATACCGTTCCGCCTCTATCCTCGCTATCCCAGTGATATGTCCTATCTGGTCATGTTTCGTCTGGTCCATGTAGAAGAGGATGGCCCCCGCCGCCGTCACTCCGAGCTTGAGGCTCTCTACCCCGAAACCTTTAAGGTTCTTGGTCTCAAAGTGTTTCAGCAGACGGCCGTATGCCGACTCGTATGTAAAAGCCCAGTCGTCCATGCCCTGTAGCAGCAGCTTCGCCCCGAACGTATCGGAAACCGCACGCTTTCTCTCCCTGTCACACAGCACCTCCTTTGGCGCGAAACTGTTGAGCAGCTTCTCCACATAGTCGAACCCGCCCTCTGCGACAAGGAACTCTCCGGTCGATATGTCGAGGAAGCTGACCCCTGCCATATTCTTGCTGATGTGTACCGACGCGAGGAAATTGTTCTCCTTCACGTCGAGTATATTGTCGTTCGTGCTCACGCCGGGTGTGACCAGCTCCGTTATGCCCCTCTTCACAAGCCCCTTGACCGTTTTCGGGTCTTCCAGTTGGTCGCATATCGCCACCCTCAGCCCGGCTCTGACCAGCTTTGGCAGGTACGAGTCGAGCGCATGGTGCGGAAACCCCGCCAGTTCAACAAACTGCGCCGCCCCGTTCGCCCTGCGCGTCAGCGTAATCCCCAATATCTCCGATGCCCTTATCGCATCCTCGCAGAAAGTCTCGTAAAAATCCCCCACACGAAACAGCAGCACCGCATCCGGATACTGTGCCTTTATCTCGTTATATTGCTTCATTAGAGGCGTCTCAACCACCTTTGCCATACCATAAACACTTTATAAATAAAGATAGAGAAAAACCGAATCCTATCTTGTCTCGCCAGAGACAAAGGTACTAAAAATCCCCAAAAGGCGCAACCCCCTGCACTCCTCGTCCACATAATATTCCTCATCCTCTTCCACCATCTCCTGCCCTTCAAACACGTACCCTCACCCTATCAGCAAACCATTCCCCAGCCTCACTCACCTAATATTCTCCACTCTCCAAAACCAAATTAAGGTTAAAAATACGTACTCTCACCGAAGCCGCTCCCTATCTCCTCCCTACCCACACGCCATCAATATTACTCCAAACACGTACTCTCGTCCTACCCTCCGGCTATCCCCACCCGATCTCGCACTGCCTGAACACGTACTCAATCCGCTCCATTACCTCCCGCAAAACCACAACTTTTGCCATTCCACTATTATTTCCTAACTTTGCGGAAATAATGAAAACCATATCTGCTATGAATGAAAATTGGGATGAAATAGCTGAAACATTATCTCGATACTCTACAACAAACTACAAGGAAGTGGACTATCAGCACGAAATAGAAGGTTGCCTTAAAATATTGGGATGGAAAACAACGAATGGTACAATGAGATCCCAAGAAACCATACAAATAGGCAATGCAAATTCTATACGTCCGGATATAATACTTTACAGAGAGGATACACATGGGCAACAAGTACCGGTACTGCCGATAGAAATCAAACGTCCGAACAACACACACAAGGAAAGGCAAGAGATGCAGTTAATGTCGTATATGCGCCAACTGAGACTGAATACCGGTCTGTACATAGGCGAAAATATAAGATTATATTATGACAGCCCTAACGACCGGGAAAAGGCAATATGTATATTGACCGCATCAATAGACAGGAATGACAAGAATGGGGAAACCATCTGTAATATACTTGATTACAAACAATTCGACATCAGAAAACTCGATGAATATTGCAGTGACCTATATCAGAAGATACAGGCACGCAACAATCTGCACAAACGCATGTCAGAGTTTCTATCTCCAGAGCGTGCTCAGGACAATATCTTTATGTTGATTAGAGAAAAACTAAGAGAGGAAGGTTTTGACAATGCAGCTATCAACGATGAGCTTAGCGAAATAAAATTGAATGTAATAACTGGCAATACTATAAATACGTTACAAAGGCAAGGGCACAAGAAGAAAGGAAACAGAGTCTCGGATCAAGCAAAAGGGAAAGAAAGGAAGAGTATAAAAATCACCATGGAAAATGGGACTGTGATACATGAGAATAACGTAATGGAAACCCTGCGTACATTTATCATGCAAGTAGGAGCAGAGAATGTACGCACGTTGGGAATACAACACAGTAAAGTGCCGCTTATCTCAAATACGCCAGATGCAAAATATCACAAAAGCCAAAAGCCTGTTGGAGGAGGTTTGTTGCTCATGACAAATACAAGCACCGAAACAAAAATACGTGATATAAAACAAATAGCCGAGTCGTTAGGCTTGAACATAAAGATAGAAGCTATATAATCTGACACTGTCCAAAATTTTGGACAGTGTCTTCCTTTCTCAAACACGTACTCTCGCCCTACCCTCCGGATATCCTCTCCCATGCCAGCCAATCCGGATTCATCCCATTACCGGCAACGCCACAACCCCCATCACCTCTTCTCGCGTCATCGTCCCCAAAACAAACAAAAAGCGCGGACGGTTGACGTAAATGTCTACCGCCTGCGCTTCTTTCCAGTCAAATTCAGGCTTTCCGCCTGAGCCTCACATTTTCAAAAACTCACTTCACCCACTGTTCCACTGCCTCCTTGGCCGGGTTCGTCAGCCCCAGCTTGTTCTTCTTGTTATATCCGCACAGGTCTTGGAACAGCTTGTTCGGGTTCTGCCCTTGCAGTTTCGCCACTTGGTCAAAACCCAGCTTCTGTAGCGGCTCTACCCATTCCGCCGGGATGCCCATCTCCGCATACTTCTCCGGAGCGTCCTTCTTCGCCACCTTCTCGGGCTTCATCTGCGGGAAAAACAGCACCTCCTGTATGGCTGACTGCCCCGTCATGAGCATCACAAGACGGTCCATGCCTATGCCCATGCCCGATGTGGGAGGCATACCGTATTCCAGTGCGCGCACAAAGTCCATGTCGATGAACATCGCCTCGTCGTCGCCCTTCTCGCTCAGGCGCAGCTGCTCTTGGAAACGCTCCAGTTGATCTATCGGGTCGTTCAATTCCGAATATGCGTTCGCTATCTCTTTCCCGTTGACCATCAGCTCAAAACGCTCCGTCAGCTCCGGATTGCTGCGGTGCTTCTTCGTTAGCGGGCTCATCTCTTTCGGGTAGTCGGTGATGAACGTAGGCTGTATGTAGTTGCCTTCGCACTTCTCGCCGAATATCTCGTCTATCAGCTTGCCCTTGCCGTACGTCTCGTCTACCTCTATGCCGAGTTGCGCACAGACTTCGCGCAGTTGCCCTTCGTCCATCCCGGTGATGTCTATCCCCGTAAACTCCTTGATTGAGTCTATCATCGTGACGCGCTTGTACGGAGCTTTGAAGTTGATGACATTCTCCCCCACCTTGACTTCGTATGTACCGTTCACGTCATAGCATATCTTCTCTAACAGCTTCTCCGTGAAATCCATCATCCAGTTGTAGTCTTTGTACGAAACGTAAATCTCCATACAGGTGAACTCCGGATTGTGTGTGCGGTCCATGCCCTCGTTACGGAAGTTCTTCGAGAACTCATACACGCCCTCGAACCCTCCTACTATCAGGCGTTTCAGATACAGCTCGTCCGCTATGCGCAGATAGAGCGGTATGTTGAGCGCGTTATGGTGCGTGATGAACGGCCTTGCCGCCGCCCCGCCCGGGATGGATTGCAGTATCGGTGTCTCGACTTCCATATACCCGAATGAGTTGAAGTACTCGCGCATGGAGTTGTACACCTTCGTGCGCTTGATGAATATCTCCTTGATGCCGTCATTGACCACAAGGTCCACATACCGCTGACGGTAACGCTGTTCCGGGTCTTCGAATGCGTCGTATGCCACGCCGTCCTTGTATTTTACTATCGGCAGCGGGCGCAACGACTTGCTCAGCACCGTGAGCTCTTTGCAATGCACCGAAATCTCGCCCATCTGCGTGCGGAACACAAACCCGCGCACGCCGACTATGTCGCCTATGTCCAGCAGCTTCTTGAACACTGTGTTGTACATCTCCGGCTGCGCTTCAGTGTTGATGTCGTCACGTGTGACGTACACCTGTATGCGCCCCTTCGAGTCTTGCAGCTCCATGAACGATGCCTTGCCCATGATGCGGCGGCTCATGATTCTGCCTGCTATGCACACCTCTCTCGCGGGCTCGTCGTCCTTGAACTCCGATTTTATATCTGTTGAAAACGTATTGGTCTTATACTCTGCTGCGGGATATGGCTCTATCCCCATCTGGCGCAGTGCTTCCATGCTCTGCCGTCTGAACTGTTCCTGTTCCGTTAGTTCCATAGTCTCTAATGTTTTTACATCGCCGCCGCCCGGCGGTTCTCATACGTCATTTGTCTCTCTTTATTATCTCTACAAGTTTCTTGATTGTCTCCTCCAATGACAGATAGCTCTCTCCGCCTGCCGCATTGAGGTGTCCCCCGCCGCCGAACTCCGCCGCCCATGTATTGACCGGCACGTCGCCCTGCGAACGGAACGACAGCTTCACTTTGTCCGTGTCTTCGCGCACGAAGACAGATTTGCATATGCCCTCTATCTGCAATGGCATATTGACAAACCCCTCGGTGTCACCCACCTTATAGTTGAAGCGTCTCTTCTCCTCTTGCGTAAGCACTATATATGCGGTATGCTCCTCAGGCATGACCACCATTTTCGACAAACAGTACCCCATTAGTTTCATCCTGTCTGCCGAATATGTGTTGAACACCCGGCGGTAAATCGCATCCTTGTCTATTCCCTTGTTTATCAGCTCATATATGATGGAGTAAATCTCCGCCGAATTGGAATTGTATGTGAATCCGCCCGTGTCGGTCATCATGCCTGTATATATGCACTCTGCCCCCTCAAGCGTTATCTCTTGGAAATAGCCCATACGGCAGATGAAGCGGAACACGAGTTCGCTTGCCGATGATATTTCCGGATATGATATTGTCACATCACAGAAGTCCCCCGGATACGGATGATGGTCGATCATGATTTTCTTCGCCTTGCTCTGCTCCATCAGTGGCTTAAGTCCGTTGATGCGGTCTATCGAGTTGTAGTCCACACAGAACACCAAGTCCGCCGCCTTCATGAGGCTCACGGTCTCGGCGGTCTTCTCCTCCATGATGACTATCTTGTCCGAGCCGGGCATCCAGTTCAGGAATGCGGGAAACCTGTTCGGCAATATGACTACCGCGTCTTTCCCTATCTTCGTCAGGAAATGGTACAGCCCGAGGGTTGAACCAACCGCATCGCCGTCCGGCGATATATGAGCCGTGACCACTATATGGTTCGCATTGTATATAAGCCTTTTAGCGGTATCAATATCTTCTTCTTCAATTATTTTTGACAACATGGCAAGCACCTGTTTATATGTTAATCCTTATCCTGTAGCACATTCTGTTCCCCTGCCGGGACAGCCTCCTCGCTCTTCCCGCGCATCGCCTTTATCCTGCTTACGATAGCCGTAAGGCTTGCCTGACTGATGAACATGCCCACTACAACTATCACTATGCCCCATATCTGTACCCCGCGCAATTTCTCATCCAAAATGAACCAGGACAAAAGCGCGGTGACTCCCGGCTGTATATTGTTGAACACATTGGCACGTGTCGCGCCCAGCACCCTGACTCCGAAGCTGAAGAAGAGGAAGGCTATGCACGATGCAGTCAGTGCCAGCCCGACCACTGCCACAAGTGCCTGATGTGTCCTCTCTGCCGAAAAGTCTATCGCCGTCACCCTCGGCCACTCTTTGATGATGCACGTGGGTATAAAATACAGCAGGCTGACGAGGAACATGTAGAACACTATGGTCAGAGCATTGTACTTCTCTGGTATCTTCCTCAATATCAAAGTGTATGAGATTGATGCCACTACTGCGGTAAAGAGAAGCAGTATGCCGAGATAGTCCGCGCTAAGCTCGCCCCCCGGCTTGACTATTATCATGAGTACACCGGCCACGGAAATCACTATTCCAAGCACATTCATGAACGTCACTTTCTCCCTTATGGCTATGAATGCGAACACGGGCGTAAGCAGCGGTATAAAGGACAGCATGACCGATGCGATTGTCGGCGACACCCTCTCAAGAGCCTGTGCCTCACAGAGGAAGTAGACGAACGGCTCCATGAACGCCGCGAAAAAGAAATACTTTATATCTTTCTTGTCTATCGGCTTGATTGCACCTGTCGAAACCCCTATCAGCCCCAATATCGTGGCGGCTATCAGCATCCTCATGGCTACAAGCATCGCCGGAGGGAACACTTCCAGTGCAAAATCCGACAACAGATACGACCCGCCCCAGAATATCTGTCCTATGACTAAGGCGAATATGGCGAAAGTGGCCGTACTCTGCACTGCCCCGCCCGCTTCGCGCCGCTTGAAAATGACCCTCCTGCTGCGGCCGGAGGTTTCGCTCTTCCTTGTCTCCATATATCTTTTTTCTATTGATTATGCCTCTCCTTTTCACCCGCCGGTCTGTCTCCCTGCCCCGCTTTCACCTGCATCTGGCTCACGAACAGCCCTGCAATCACAAGGACGATGCCCGCCATCCTGCTCCACGCCAGTCGTTCGCCGAATATCAGCCACACCGCCAGTGCCGTTATCGCGGGCTGTATATTGTTGAACGCGTTCGATTTCGTCACGCCTATGACCCTGATGACCTTGCAGAACAGCACATACCCCAGCACCGAGGCCAGTGCCGCGAGCAGCACCACGTATCCGAACGCCCTCCATGAAAACTCGATGTCGCCAAGCCGTCCCCCATCGACAATAAAAAACGTCGGCAAGAAAAATATCATACTGGACAGATGCACATAGAATATCGTCGTCGTACTGCTGTATTTCACAGGCACTTGCTTCAGGAAGATGGTGTACATCACAGCCGACAGCACAGCCAGCATCAGCACCGCAAGCCCCATCGGCTCTACCGCAAGGTGCTGACCCTCCATCACTACCATCGCCACTCCGACAAACGACACCACTATGCCGGCCAGGTTGTACCACGATACCCTTTCGCCTATTATGAAGTACGCCAGCAGCGGTGAGAACAGCGGTATCGTGCTGAGTATCACGCTCGCCACTGCCGCGTTCATCATCGACAGCCCGTATGCCTCGCACACGAAATAGCAGAACGGCTGACAGAAACCCGCGCACAGCAGCGTCAGCGCGTCCCTCCGGCTCTCTAATCTTTGCAGATTGCCCGTGGCAAGCCCCACGACAAGCAGTATCAATGTGGCCAGCCCTATCCTCATGGTCACAGTCATCACCGGCGTAAACGCCTTCAGTGCCTCCTGCGTCACAAGGAACGACGTGGCCCATATCACCATCGCCGTCGTAATGTATATATATGCCCTTGTCTTGCTCACAGACTTCCTCTTTACAATGCCGCTTATGGCCGGCGCCGCGCAGCCTCTTGCACCGGCCTTATCTGAACCCTATAATCTCTCTCACCTCCGCTATTGTCTTCCTTGCGCTCTCACGCGCTTTCTCCGCGCCCTCCTCGGCAATCCGTTTAAGCAGTTCCCTGTTGGCCGAATACTCCGCTATCTTCTCCCTTATCGGCGCATTGAAGGCTGCGATGTCCGCCGCCAGCTGCTTCTTCAGGTCGCCGTAGCGTATCGAGCAGTCGTTCCACTTCTCGTTGAAATAGTCGTACGTCTCTTTCGTCGAAACTATCTCGAGGAACGTGAACAGGTTCTGTATCACCTCCGGCTTCTCCGAATTAGGTTCTGTCGGGCCTGAATCCGTCACCGCCTTCATCACCTTTTTCTTGATTGTAGCCTCGTCCTCATACAGGTATATGCAGTTGCCCTCGCTCTTCCCCATCTTGCCGCTGCCGTCCAGCCCGGGTATCTTCACGGCCTTGTCCGACAGCGTGAAACTCTGCGGCTCTGGGAAGAACTCCGTACCGTACATCGTGTTGAACCTCCTCGCTAACTTCCTCGCCATCTCCATATTCTGCTCTTGGTCTTTCCCCACCGGCACTTTCACCGCCTTGTGTATCAGTATGTCTGCCGCCATGAGCGTAGGGTATGTCAGCAGGCCCGCGTTCACATTGTCCGGCTGCTTCCTCGCCTTCTCCTTGAACGTCGTACACCGCTCCAGCTCGCCCAGATAAGCGTTCATGTTCAGGAACAGGTACAGCTCCAGCACCTCCTTCACGTCGCTCTGCACATATA
>JADIMV010000135.1 GCA_017694515.1 Candidatus Aphodosoma intestinipullorum | reverse complement strand
GTGTAGAGCTTATGGTTCAGACACCAGCGCAGCGAGTTGGCGTAGAAGAGGTCAAGCTTGTCAAGCAGTTTGACCACAGTCTTCTCATACCAGTTTTTGCTGTCCGATTTCACTTCGTACAGTTGTCCGTTCTCATCCACATCAACCTGTTTCCCCTTGAGCAGCTGTGAGCAGAGCATAGGGGTCAGGGAGATTGCCACAGTCGTGGACGTGCATATCACTATGGTTACAATCCATCCGAGTTCCTTGAAGAGTATGCCGGCCTGGCCTGTGAGCATTGTGAGCGGGACAAAGACGGCAATCAGCACAAGCGTCGTGGCAATGACCGACACCCACACTTCATTCGTGGCGTAAATAGAGGCTTCGCGGGGATTAGAGCCGCGCTCTATGTGCTTAGTGATGTTCTCAAGCACCACAATCGCATCGTCCACAACCATACCGATGGCGACAGTCAGGGAGCATAACGATATGATGTTCAGCGAACTGTCCGCGAGGAACAGGTAGAGGAACGCCACGATGAGCGATATCGGTATGGTCAGCGATATGATGAGCGTGGCTCTCCATTTGCCGAGGAAGAACAGCACCACAAGCACCACGAACAGGAGGGCATAGAAGATGGACTCCGTCAGTCCGTTGATGGCGTTCTGTATTTCGGATGAAGAGTCGTATATCTCGTCGAACTTTATGTCCGGAGGGAGGGTTTTCTTGATTTTCTCAAGTTCCGCCTTCACGTCCTTACAAATCTGTACGGTGTTCGCCCCGGTCTGTTTCATCACGAGGAGACGCACGCCGTCCTGCCCGTTGATTTTTTCCTCAAGGGTCACGTCCTTGATGGTGTCGCGCACGAGGGCGATGTCTCTCATGTGTACCTGCCGCCCGTCTGCGGTAGTGGTCAGGACGAGGTCATTTATTTCAGAACTTTCGATGTATTCGCTCTGTACGCGGAGCTGGTACTGCTCCTTGCCCATCTTGACAGAGCCGGATGCGAGGTTGAGGTTGTTGTTCGCAATCACAGTGCCTATGCTCTCGACAGAAAGGTTGTAGGCGTCAACTTTCTCCGGGTCGAGGTCTATGTAGACATAGCGTTCGGGCGCACCGGAGAGCGAAAGGTTGCCTATGCCGTTCACGCGGTTAAGGACATTGACCACATTGTCTTCGAGGATGCGTTCCAGTCCGGAGTAGCTCTCTTCGGCGGTGATGGCGTATTGCAGCACAGGCATCATCGAGGTGTTCAGCTTGAATATCAGCGGGGTGGAACACTCATCGGGCAGGTCGTCAATTACCATGTCGACGGAGGACCGTATGTCGTTCACCGCCTCGTCAATGTTTTCTTCCCATTCAAATTCAAGTGTGATTATGGACATATTGTCCTTGCTGGATGACGTAATCTCCTTCAGTCCGTCAACAGAGTTGAGGCTGTTCTCGAGTATCTTCGTAACGTTGATTTCGAGTTCGCTCGCGTTAGCTCCGGGGTATGCCGTCATGACTGTCACGTATGGCGGATCCATCTCCGGGAACTGGTCGATAGGCAGCTGTATCAGGGAGAAGAGGCCTAAAATTATCACCGCCACAAACACAAGCAGTGTCGTGATCGGCTTGTCTATGGCTGATTTGTATATACTCATGTCGTTATCTGGATAAAGTTCTGCATTGTTTGGGTGACCTGGCCGCCGCAGATGCTCATGTGCGGCCTGTCAATCGTCTTATTTTACTATGCTAAGTTTCACTCCGTCAACGAGACGTGCCTGTCCTGTAACGACAAGCTCATCGCCGGCGTGTATCTCGTCGGATATGATTTCCACATGGTCGTCAAACCTCTGTCCCATCTTCACGCCGACGCGCTTGGCAGTCCCGTTGTCGTTGAGGAACACATAGCGGTCGTTGCTCCCTTGAAGTTTCATCACGGCCTGGTATGGTACTACAATAGCGTTGACCTTGTTGAGTTCGAGGTGTGTCTGCACATACATACCGGGGCGGAGCAACAGCTCGCTGTTGGGTATGTCCAGCTTTATGTGGAATGTGTGCGATGTAGCGTCTATAGTCGGGTAGACTATCTCGACTGTCGCGTTGAACACTTTGTCCGGATATATGTCAGAACGTACTTCCATCTTCATCCCCTCTTTCACAAGCGGAAAATAACTCTCGGGGACGGCCACCTTGGCCTTCAGCCGCGCTATCTGTGTCAGTACCAGTACCGGCTGCCCGCTATACAGTTCGCCGTCCTCGTAGTTTTTCGCGGAGATGACCCCCGACATCGGGGCTTTGACGTATGTGTTCGATTCGAGGAACGCGAGGTTCTCTTCTGTCTGGTCGTATGAGAGTTTCGTCTGGTCGTATGTCTGTTCCGAAATGCTCCCTGTCTCTCTAAGTGCGCTCACGCGGTTCATTTCGACACCGAGGTTGGCGAAGGCGAGTTTTGTGGTCTTGTACTGATACTGGTCCATACGTACAAGCGAGTCGCCCTTCCTGACGTGGTCGCCTTCCTCCACATAGATATGCTCTATGATGCCTGTGACACTGGGCGCGATGTTCACTGTCTCATAGCCCTCGAGTATAGCCGAAAGGTTTATCTCGCGGGCTATTTCCCTTTCTTCCAGTTTCTGCACTTCCACTTTCTCTCGCAGTGTGTCTTCTGACTTTGCGGCTTCAGCATCCTTCTTGCCGCAGGAAACAAGTGCCAATGCCGCAAGCAGGACAGCCGACACTTTTTTTACTCTGTTCATATATGCCATAATATCAATGTTTTTTCTTTGACTGTTTTTGCTGTTCCAGATTTGTATGCGGGTCATTTGTTGAGGAGCTTTTTCAGCTCTATGTGGGAGTTGACCATCTCCAGAAGGGCCTGTATGTAGTTGCTTTGTGCCGTCAGCAGGGTGGTGCTGGCGTTCGTCACTTCGAGGCTCGACGCATAGCCGTGTTCGAACTTGTTGGAGATGTTGTCGAACACCTTCTGAGACACCTCTATGTTCTTTTTCTGGGTAGTGTAGTTCTCGTATGAACTTGCGAGGTTGTAGCGCAACTGCCTGTCCTGAACGAGCAGCTGGTCCTCTGTGTCGTCCATGGTGTTCTGTGCAGCGCGATATGCCAGTTTCTTTTCCGTTATGGCCGCCGCGCGTTGCCCGCTTGACCATATAGGTACGCTCAGCGTCACTCCTATCGCGTTAGGCGGAGTCATGTTCATGGTCATCTCGTCGCTGAAATATTTCTTCGCCGAGTACTGGTAGTATGCGCTCAGGGTCGGCACATAGTCCATAGCGGCCAGCGTTATCTGTTTCTTGCTCAGCTCAGTGTTCTTTTTGAGCAGCTGATAATCATAGTTCCTTTCGAGGTCAAAATCCGTATGCAGAAGCGAGACCATCGATTCCGAGTCGAGCAGGTCGTCGAGTGTCTGGGTGAGGACTATCTCTTTCTCTACTCCGCAGCCGAGTTGCAATGCCAGTGAGTTGTAGAGCATTTCGAGAGACCTTTTCGTTGTGTTTATCTGATTTTCCATGCCGGAGACCTGTACGGAAATCTGGTCGGCGTCTGTCTGCTCCGCCACGCCGACGAGCACCGAGTGCTGTGTCATCTCATACAGTTTTTGCAGGTTCTTGAGGTTGTTGTCCAGCAGCCCTACCGTCTCTTCTATGGCGAGTATGGACATATAGATGTACGAGGTGGTGTTGCGGAGGTCGCTTTCGCTCTTTTTCTCCGTTATGCTGTTCATCTCGATGGAGAGGTTGTTTAGCAGTGCGCCCATGATTTGCGAGCCGCTGAGCGCAATCGATGCCGTGATGCCTATGGTTCCGGAGGCGGGCATGGCTATGGGGAATGCGCCCAAGTCCATCACATAGCCGCACATGTCCGAGTAGTCGAGCGATGCGTTGACCTGCGGCAGCATGGTCGCTATGGTCTGCCAGCGTGCGGCGTATGCCTGACGCACTTGCAGGGATGCGTTCTGCAATGAACGGTTGTTTTCTACTGCATAGTCCTGCGCCTCTTCGAGCGTAAGCTCAAGGCGTTCGATGCTGTCGGCCTGGGCGGCGGGGGCAGAGCCTTGTCCCTGTCCCGCTACGGGAAAGACGGCTACCGCCAAAGCCACGATTGCCGTAAGATACTTTTTCATAACCTTGTGATTGTCAGTTGTATTTACTGTCTCCATTGTTCTTTCAGTTCCTGGTAGTGAGCCATGCCTTTGCTGTTCGCGAGTATCCTGATGTACATGTCGATGAGTGCGTCCATGATTTGGGTCATGGTCAGCCCCATGTTTTTCTTAAGAATCATGTAAACTTCGGATATGTTTAATGTGTTGAGTATGACTGATGTTGTCTCTACGTTCATGTCTTCGCGGAAGTAACCTTGCGCGATGCCGAGCCTGATTCGGCGTATGGTATTGTTTATTTCTGCCTTTTTGGAGAGAACCCTGTGCCTGTCGAGGATGGAGGGATAGTATTTCTCAAGGTCGAAGAAGAGATTTATGTGCTTCTCTACAAGGCCGTTTTTCCTAATCTGCCTGAATGCCTCGGCCAGGTCTTTTATCACGTCGTCGCACTCCTCCGCAGAACTTTTGCTGTTCTGTGTGCGCATCTGTTCAAGCACAGTCTCGATGAGCTATTCTTTGCCTTTCAGGACGGAGTAGAATGTCTTTTTCGATATGCGCAAGTCACGGCAAATGTCATCGATGGTGACACTCCTCAGCCCGTATTTAAGGAAGAGTTCCTTGGCCTTGTCAATGATTTTGTATTTCAGTTCGTCCATCCGGTCATATAAGTTTCGCCTTGTCTGGGAGCGGGCATCAGTCCTGTCCATCCCCGGACGGCTGCAAAGGTAGCGACAATATGCGGTATATGCCTGTCTGTAGAGGTTATATAATGTTAATAGAGCGAATTAATATTCTATTATATTGATATACAATGGTATATGAGAAACTGAAATATTTTTGGGGTTTCCCGTTGCTGTCGAGCGGGCAGTTGTCGGATTCATTTGTGTCTACCTTTTGTGCTATTCTGATTTGGAAAAGTTCGGGAGGTGTTTTGTGCTGCTGTGTGATGAATGCGGTGTACGGAAAGGACTTCAGGGCGGCATATACGAAAACGGGCAGATGCGGCATCGTGTGCGTTGCATCTGCCCCGGTCTCTTATGTAATGTCGGCAAAGCGTCTCCGCGTGTTCGCTGCGTCCTTGAATATGCGCTCACGCAACCCCGTTCTGTGGGTGGTTGCCGTTTCTCTTTCCAGCTGGCTTGCGGCGGTTCTTGTTGCCGTACCGTTTAGGATTGCCCTTGCCCTGCCGGCGTTCCCTGTTTGCGGTGGTTTTCTCATCGACGGGTTTCTCCATCGCGGCCACTTTCTCGGGCAAGGTCAGCCGCCTCACCTTGGTTTTCAGAAACCTTTCTATGTTGTCGAACCTCTGTTTGTCTCTCGGAGTAACGAGGGTTATCGCCTCGCCGTTTGCCCCCGCGCGCGCCGTGCGCCCAACGCGGTGCACATAGTCCTCGGCCTGATGCGGCACGTCGTAGTTGATGACCGTGTTGATGTCGTCAATGTCTATACCGCGTGCCACTATGTCCGTGGCTATCAGCACGTCGAACTTGTTGTTCTTGAAGTCGAGCATCACGTTGCTGCGCTCCGCCTGTTCAAGGTCGGAGTGCATCTGCGCCGCGTGTACGCCCAGCCTGCGCAGTGCGTGGTACAGCTCCTTCACCTTCTGTTTCGAGGAGAGGAACACTATCGATTTGCCGTGACGCTTGGGGTCTGCGAAGAGGTTGAGCAGCAGCGGCTGTTTCTGGCTTTCGTGTAGCAGGTAGACCCCTTGGTCTATGCCATCGGCCGGGCGAGATACGGCTATCTTTATCTTTTCGGGGTTACGCAGTATCTTCTGCGACAGCTTTTCCACTTCCGTGGGGAATGTGGCGGAGAACATCATGGTCTGCCGCTCTTTCGGGAGGTGGCTCAGTATCTCCATGATGTCGTCGTAGAACCCTATGTCGAGCATCCTGTCCGCCTCGTCAAGGACGAGAAACCCGACACCGGACATATCGATGTCGCACGTCCGCAGTATGGACAGCAGCCTGCCCGGTGTGGCTATGGCGATGTCGCTGCCCGTGCACAGCGCCTTCTGCTGCTGGCTGAAAGCCACGCCGTCATTGCCGCCGTAGATGGCTATCCACGAGATGTTCAGATAGTAGGAGAAGCCGGACAGCAGCATATCGACCTGCTGTGCCAGTTCGCGTGTCGGCACGAGTATCAGCGCGTTTACCTTGTTCTCTTTATAGCCTCCGCGTGAGAGCAGTTCGAGTATCGGCAGCAGGTAGGCCGCCGTCTTGCCTGTGCCGGTCTGTGCCGACGCGAGCAGGTCACGCCCCTCCAAGGCCGCCGGTATGGCCTTCTCCTGTACCGGGGTACACTCCACGAAGTTCATCGCGTCGAGCCCGTCCAGTATGTCGTCGTTTATGTCTAATTCGTCGAAATACACTTTGTAACTTTACTTTTTAATGTGGATGTAGTTTTGTCTTGCTCCGTGTTTTTAGTGCGTACAAAGGTAGCAATTTCTCGTGAAAGAACAGTGGCACACGGCACGGATGTTAGTAAGAAAGCGATGCCTATGTATTAATCAAAGTTAAAAACACGTACTCTCGCCGTAGCTTCCAGCCAGCCTCCGGCTACCCTCAGGCTAAGGCGAACCTACGTGTTTCGTCTTTGGCGGCCAGCCTACACATAGGGTGAACCTACGTGTTTTGCCGCGTCGCGCCGTCGTCATCCGTTGCAGCCTTGGAGTGGAGGATATGTCCCGGCGAAGGCGGCAGCAGTTTTCATTTGCCCTGCATCACTTTTCCTTTATCTTTGCGTGTCGCCACGCAATATAGGATACGTCTCAACAAAAGCAGTCAAACAAGTTTGCTGCTTTTGTTGAGACTTTCACTATCTTTACGCCAATGCGTGAAGATAGGATTCGGTTCGGCAATGCAATAAGCCTACTGATGTCAGTCTTCACATGATATTGCACTGTGTCCTGACACTGTGCCGAAGCACAAGTCTGTCCACGGTGCAATATCATGTGACGCAAAACTGACGTTTTTGCATATTGCATTGCGCTCACCTTTCACTATCTTTGCACACGGTTTCACCGGCAGGGTGTAGCCCGTTTTTATGTCAGCGTAACAGAATGGAATAGCGATGTTTACAGGGAGTATGGGTACATTTCATGCAGTGTGGGCAAGGGTAGTCTACCGCCTTACGGCTCGCTACCGTGGAGGGCATCGTGTCCATTCGCCCTATCTGTTCCATTTCCTGAACTTCGTCCTGTTCGAGGAGCGTCCTTATTATATATACGGTAAGATGAATGCCGTCTGCCGCCGCCTTTCACGCAGCAGGGAGTGCATTAAGGGAGTTCATGGCGGGACAGTGAGGGTCGCACGCCTTGTGCGGGCGGACAGCGCGGCGTTGCGTCTCAATGAGCTGTTACACCGTATCTGTGTCTATATCCATGCGCGTAGTGTGGTAGAAGTAGGTACGGGCGCGGGTGTGTGCGCGGCCTATATGGCTGCCGCCGACAGCCGTTCCACGATACGGACGCTTGAGTCTGACAGGGCGTTGGCCGACTATGCCTTGAAGTTGCATAAGGAGTTGAAATTTAACAATATCACTGTATATAGCGGCTGCATGAATCGGCAGCTGGAGCAGATG
Source organism: Candidatus Aphodosoma intestinipullorum (assembly GCA_017694515.1). Classification (GTDB taxonomy): domain Bacteria; phylum Bacteroidota; class Bacteroidia; order Bacteroidales; family Paludibacteraceae; genus Aphodosoma; species Aphodosoma intestinipullorum. The sequence goes on along the minus strand of JADIMV010000135.1, from coordinate 24,094 downwards.
CTGGCCGAGGCCGGGAGTGTGGATATGTTCCACATCGTGCTGGACAGAGGCATGACTGCCGGCGTGATGACTGCCGTGTATGAGGCGTGCCGTGGCTCAGCACACCGTGGCTCTGTGATGGTGATTGACGGGATACACGTCTCGCGGCAGACGGAATTGCTGTGGAAGCGGGTCGTTGCCGACAGCGCGGTGAGCCTGTGCGTGGATATATATCGGCGCGGCATCGTATGGTTCAACCCTGACCTCCCGCACCGCTGTTACACAGTGGCTTACTGAGAATACGAATTGATATACAAACTTTATAGCCATGAAGATATACACAAAGACAGGAGACAAAGGCACTACCTCGTTGGTTGGCGGGCAGCGTGTGTCGAAAGACGACATACGTCTCAATGCCTACGGCACAGTGGATGAACTCAACTCTTTTCTCGGGTTGCTGCGCGCAAAATCGCCGGATAAGGCCGACCGCGATAGGATATTTTCCATACAGAACAAACTTTTTGCCGTCGGCGCGAACCTCGCTACAGACCGTGACACTACGGCCATATCGCCCGTTTCTATTGTGGAAGACGCTGATATTGAGTGGCTTGAATGCCAGATAGACGACATGAACAATGAGTTGCCCCCATTGAGGGATTTCATTGTCTACGGGGAGGACGAACTGTCCGCTTTATGCCACGTCTGCCGTGCCGTCGCCCGCCGTGCCGAGCGCGAGATAATCACTGTCAGTCAGAAACTTACGGTAGACTGGAATGTGATAAAGTATATGAACCGTCTCTCCGATTTTCTGTTCGTTCTGGCGCGTATGTACACAAAAAAGAACAACGGGCAAGATTTTTTTTGGCAAAAGTGATTGGAGTGTGAAAAAAATAGGTATTTTTGCAACTTGAAACAGGAGTACGGCTGAGTGCCGCTTCAGACCGCGTATGGCGTACGCACCCCGATGCCGGAAGGCGGGGTCAAGTGCTGAGACGTGGGGGAAAAATATAAGAAAACGGATATAAAATTTTAGCGTCGCTATGTATTGGACATTGGAATTGGCCTCAAAACTGGAAGATGCACCGTGGCCGGCCACTAAGGATGAACTTATTGACTACGCTATGCGTTCGGGTGCACCTCTCGAGGTGATAGAAAACTTGCAGGAGATAGAGGATGAAGGAGAGGTATACGAGTGCATAGAGGATATATGGCCGGACTATCCGAGCAAGGAGGACTTCTTTTTTGACGAAGAAGAGTATTGATTTGAATAAAATTCCTTTTGCGGACACAATATTATCGTTAAATTGTAGTTATATTGATACAAAGGGAGATTTGACCAAGGATTGATTCATGGAGCATCGCGGGATACATGACCGTCTGTTGAGGACTCTTATGGTTGTCATAATGGCGGGCATGGCCTTATCGGAAATGTCGGCTCAGTTCGACGGGCGTTTCAGCCAGTATATGCACATGAAGACCTTCTACAATCCTGCCGCTGTTGGAGAACAGCAGCTGATGAGGGTGTACGGCGCACAGCGCCTCGATTGGATTGGAATCAAGAATGCACCCCGCACGACACTATTTACAGCGAACACGCCGTTCAAGGTGAAAAAGACGGAGCACGCGGCCGGACTGCAGTTCGTCAACGATATGTTCGGCATATTCTCGAACCAGCAGATCAACTTGCAGTATGCCTACCGTTTCGTCTTCGAGTACGGCACTCTCCATGTGGGCGCGAACATAGGAGTCATCAACATAATATGTTACGGAGACAGCGTGAAGATGGTCGAGAGTGAGTACCACTCGGAGGCGAATGCCGACCCGGCAGTCCCCACAGGCACTCAGTCCGGTGTGGGCTTCGACATGGGGCTTGGGGTATATTTCCACAATGACCACTGGTATTCCGGGGTGTCAGTACTGCATATCCCCGGGACAAGGGTCAGGCTCGGCGACCGTTACGGTTTCAGCATAAGGCAGATGCTTTCCGCGATGGGCGGCTATAATTTCACATTTGCCGACGGGCTTTACCGGCTGCAACCTTCCGCCATATTCTATACCGATTTCGCATCGTGGCAGATACAGCTGTCTGCATTGCTGAGATATCGGGACAAGTTTTGGGGCGGTCTGGCGTACAGCTATCAGAATGCGGTCTCTATCATATTGGGCGCGGAAATCATAAGCGGGTTGGAACTGGGGTACTGTTATGACATACCGGCTTCCGACTTTATCCGCGAGACGCACGGCTCCCATGAGATATTTCTCTCTTACGAATTTAACCTGTTCGTAAACAAGAAGGACGGAAAACACAAAAGCATTAGACTATTATAATTATAATCGATATGAAAAAGCTTCTTTTTATAGCGCTTGTTACTACAGTGATCGTGACCGGCTGCTCTCAGCCGAAAGGTCAGCTCGTGGGAATCTACGGGAGCGCAAAACCGGAAGAGATGCCCTATGGCATGGTATTCGTACAGAGAGGTTCGTTCAATATGGGAGCGAATGACCAGTCGATAACATGGGCTATGCAGCCTACGCAGAAGACCGTTTCTATCGACGCATTCTGGATGGACCAGACAGAGATAACGAACGGCGAATACCGCCAGTTCGTCTATTGGGTACGCGACTCGATAGTTCTCACCGCTCTTGCGCGCAATGAAGTGGAATTCGGCCTCGATCCCGAGGAGTCCGAGTATTACACATTGCGTTATGATCCTTATGACGAGAGCAAGGATCCCGATACCGTTCTCAACTGGAGGGCGAGAATCCCTTGGAATGCCCGTTGGGAATATGAGATGGACGATGAGGAGAAAGGCGTTTTCCGTGCTGTCAACTCCGTCTACTTCAATGGTGCAGATAAGCTTTATGGCAAGCAGCTCAACTCTCACAAGATGATTTATTACTACAAATACGTGGCGTATGATCAGGCTGCCAGACCGGGTAACTCTTTTGACCCTAACAAGGCCAGCTATAATGAGCGTGCTACAGTCACCGTTGACAGTTCTTTCTTCCGTGACGGCAAGATTGTCGACACTGTGATAGAGAAGCCTCTCTCAGTACGCGGCGACCTCATATCTACCAAGATAATAAACATTTATCCTGACACCATGTGCTGGATGACTGAGTTCGCATACAGTTTCAATGAACCGGCCATGCTCAACTACTTCTCACATCCCAGCTACGGGCAGTTCCCTGTTGTCGGCATAACTTGGGAACAGGCCGAGGCTTTCTGTCATTGGCGTACGAAGATACATGGCGATGTCCGTAATCTGCCACGTATACAGGAATACCGCCTCCCGACCGATGCCGAGTGGGAATACGCCGCACGGGGGGGCAGGCACAATGCGCTCTATCCTTGGGGTGGTCCGTATGTGCGTGACTATAAAGGCTGTTTCATGGCGAACTTCAAGCCGATGCGCGGTAACTATACTGAGGACGGCTATCTGATACCGAGTCAGGTTGGCTCGTTTGACCCGAACGACTGGGGTCTGTTCGATATGTCCGGTAATGTTGCAGAATGGACAAGTACAGCGTATGACAACACTCTGCCTTACTTTACACTTGACATGAACCCGAGCTATGAATATAACGCTAAGTCTACTGATCCTAAAATCATGAAACGTAAGGTCATTAAGGGCGGTTCGTGGAAGGATGTCGGAGCATACCTCCAGTGCGGTGTTACAGACTGGGAGTATCAGGACAAGTGTCGCCCGTCCATAGGGTTCAGATGTGTAAGGTCTTATATAGGCAACTGATTCGTACCTGTATAGTTATTACTTACCGTAACATGGATACAGAATATTAATAACTAACTCTATAATCTAATAACAAAAACAGAAAAAACTCATGGTAAAAGAACGTAAGGGGTTTATGAAGTGGTACTTCAGCCCGCAAGGACAGAAAGTGGTGAATTGTGTATATTCACTTGGTGCGGCGGTCGTTATTATCGGTGCGTTGTTTAAGATTATGCACTGGCCCGGAGCTGGAGCTGTCCTCACTTTAGGTATGTGTACAGAGGCGTTGTTGTTCACTATTGGTGTGCTGGAAGAGCCACATCCTAATTATCATTGGGATCATGTATTCCCTCAATTGCTTGCTAAGGAAGAAGACCCTATTACAAACTATATGGGAGGTGGAGTTGTAGTTGCCGGTGGCGCGAAAGGTGCGGTCGGGGCTGTTGCTGGAGGCTCTCATGGAGGCGGAGCTGTTGTCAGCGGTGGCGGTGCTATGCCTAATTTCGGCGGTGCTATCTCGGACGATGATGCAAAGAAACTGACTGAAAGTATCAAGCGCATGAGTGAGACTGCTGCACAGCTTGCGAATATAAGCAAGGTTGCTGGCCTTACCGATTCTTATGCAGCTAACCTTTCAAAGGCATCTGAGGCTGCCGCTCAGTTTGCCATCAAACAGCAGAGCCTTGATGCCGCATCAAATTCACTCCTTGCCTCTTATCAGGGTATAGCGGACAATATGTCTTCCGCACAGGCGAACACTAAGTCTTTCGCCGAAAGGGCAAATGAGTTGAGCAAGAACCTCGGTTCTATAAATACGGCGTATGAGTTGCAGTTGAAAGGAATACAGAGTCAGGCGGCTGCCATCGAGTCTCAAAGCCAGAAGATAAATGCTGTCTCAGAGGATTTTGGAAAGCTCCAAGCCTCAGCAAGGGAGTCTGTGAAGAACATGGACGCTTATCGGCAGATGACCGACCAGCTCGCTAAAAACATATCAGATCTGAACTCTGTCTACGGAAATATGCTCAATGCCCTGAAAGCGTGATTGGTTGTAATGAATAGGAATGTGTTTCATTACAGTAATTTTGTAAACAACATAGTACAATCATAGGTATATGGGTGGAGCTAAGAATTGTCCGGAAACCCCGCGACAGAAAATGATAGGTATGATGTATTTGGTGCTGACTGCCATGTTGGCACTGAATGTGTCTGCGGATATCCTCAACGGATTTACGATGGTCAATGACAGCCTTCTTAATTCCATAGAGACTTCAAATGTCAGAAACGGAGGTCTTTACGATAAGATGCAGTATCTCTATGAACAGAATCCGCAGAAAGTAGGAGAGTGGCTTGAAAAGACGAAGGAAGTAAAAGCCAAGTCTGATGAGCTCTATAATATGCTTCAGGAATATAAGGTCGGTATAATTAAGCTGGCTGATGGCAAGAATGCTGATCCTAAGGGCAATACTATAGAGAAAAAAGATAACCTCGATGTGGCTGGCCAGTATGTGGAACTGAACCGTGGAGTGGGACGTGGCAAGGCTCTTAAAAAAGCCATTGACGATTATCGCATATTTGTAGAGGCAATGTACGGTAATGACCCTCAGAAAACGGAGATCTATAATAAGATTTTCAGTACTGAAGATGCTGTGAATACGCACGGTGAGAAGGTGGATTGGATTAACGCGCGTTTCGAGACCATGCCGGCAGTCGCTGTGATAACCATGCTGGCTAAATATCAGAGCGATGTCAAGGCGGCAGAGGCTGAGCTTATAAATTATTTCATGGCACAGACCGATGCTGGCGACTACCGCGTGAACAAGATTGTTGCGAGGGTGATACCCGTGTCGAAGCACGTGATGCAGGGCGGTTATTATCAGGCGGAGCTTGCACTCATGGCGGTGGATACCACGGCGATGCCGAAGTATTATCTCGGTGAGGATCGCGAGCTTGATACGAGTTTCTTGAGAATACCTTGTGGCTCAATCGGTACGTTTCCTTTGAAAGGAAGGATTGAACTTACAGGCCCTGATGGCATAGCGCGTTCCTATCCGTTTGAGGATGAATACACAGTTGGTGCTCCGACCGCCACAATTGCCAATCAGGACATGAACGTGGTGTATAAGGGATATGATAACCGTATGGAGATATCTGTTCCCGGTGTACCTTCTGAGAAATTGAAAATCAGTGCAGTCGGTGCTACAATGCAGAAAAAGGATGGGGTGTATATATGTAAGCCGACCAAAGATGGCGAGATAACCATTAACGTGATGGCTGAAATCGAAGGACGTTCGCAGACCATGGGTTCTTCTAAGTTCCGTGTCCGTCCGCTGCCTGACCCGACTGCGTTCTTGCGTATAAAGGACTCTAACGGTAACACGATAGATTTTCATCCGCGTTTGACTCCAAAGCATCGTTTGAGAAGAAACGAGCTGCTTGAGGCTGAGATGGTAGCCGAGTATGCGGATGGTATGTTGAAGGCATCGTTCAAAATTAACCAGTTTACACTGTTGATTTCCGATGGCCGTGGCGGTTATACTACTACGCTTTCCGATGGAAGCCATTTCTCGGCTTCTCAGAAGACTGCGTTGAGAAAGTTGAAATCCGGCTCTATGATTCTGTTTGATAAGATTAAGGTTACAGGTGCTAAGACTGTACAGCTTGACTATCCGCAGATCGCATTGCCTTAAAATATGATTGTTATGAAATGTAGTAAGTTTTTTGTATCGCTTTTTGTGGCATCCCTTTGCGTGATTGCCGCGAATGCACAGAAGGAAATTCCTGACAGTACGGAACTTCTGTTCGACTCAAATGGCAGCTTTACTCGTGTGGTAGCTACCCCTAATGAGGTCAAGGCGAAGATAATCACCAAGAATCCGATGATAGACGATGTGGTATGGCGTAAATCTGTACTGCGTATCATCGATCTTCGTGAGCAGGCCAACCGTCCGCTCTATTATCCGTACACTGACCTTGAACCTGAGGGACAGAAGAACCTGTTTTCTATCATGTTCGCCAATTTTCTTGATGGCAAACTCGTAGGGTATAAGTCGCAAAGTAATCCAGAGCAGACTTTCGTACCGCGTTTCGCCCCAGAGAATAAGGTGGATGTAGAGACTTTTGTTAACGAGAAGGGACTTGCCTATCTTGAGTCGACATACGATAAGGTGAATTACATCACTCCCGGTGTGGTCAAATATTACATACAGGAGGTGTGGTGGTTCGACAAGAAGACTTCTACATTTGACAATAAGATATTGGCGATAGCTCCTCTGTATGACAAGAAGTACGGTACTGAGGATGTTGAGACCGGTGTTTGGTTCTGGTTCCCTTTTGAGAAACTGAGACCTTTCCTACAGGAGGAGTTCATCAAGCTCAATGGCCGTAATGTGGCTCCGCTTGTGAATTTCGATGAGTTCTTCATTACACGTCAGTTCTACAGCTATATAGTCAAGGACTATGACTTAGAGAGCAAGGATGTGGATAAGGGCATTGAAGATCCCGATTTTATCAAACAGGAGCAGGAGCGCATAGAAAACGACATATCGAATTTCGAACAGGATTTGTGGAGTTATTGATCGCGTTTTCGTGTAACTGACACATATATTAGTTTGAACAGTTGTGCAACCTTTCTGGAATATTGTTTTTCAGAAAGGTTGCTTAATATTGAGGAGCAGATGGATATCCAATGTCCGCTCCTATTTCGGCCGTTTTTCTCTGCATCGTTTAATTATGAGGAAGGTTATTGTATTGGCTATAGTGTCGGCTGTTGCTCTTTTCCCTGTCGCTCTGCGCGGAAATACTTTAGAGACTGTTATCCGCTCATTGATTGACAGTGCGGATGCGCAGGTAGGTGTGGCGGTCATAATAGAAGGAAAGGATACGGTGGCTGTAAATGACGATGGACGTTATCCGCTCATGAGCGTCGTGAAATTTCATCAGGCATTGGCTGTCGCTGATTTCCTTGGCAGGACGGGTGGTGCTATTAATGATACTGTTTTTGTGTCGAAGGATATGCTCAGGCCTGATACGTATAGTCCTTTGCGCGACAAGTTTCCTGATGGAGGTGTGTCTGTGACAGTACACAGACTGTTGGACTATACATTGTTGTTGAGCGACAATAATGCCTGCGATATACTGTTCAACTATGTAGGCGGAACTTCTGTTGTCGATGATTATATACGTTCGCTTGGCGTTGATGAGTTTGCCATAACAGCAACGGAAGATGAGATGCACGGCGATTTGTCTTTGTGTTACAGCAACTGGTCATCGCCGCTCGCCGCTGCTTCTCTCGTGGATATATTTCTGAACGGCAATATCATACGCCCAGATTTGCAAAAATATATCAAGGGGGCGATGATAGCCTGTAGTACAGGAACGGACAGATTGCCCGCTCCATTGAAAGGGACAGGTGCAGTGATAGGACATAAGACTGGTACGGGAGGCAGGAACAGGGATGGGCGTATCGTCGGCATAAACGATGTCGGCTTTGTCCTTTTGCCGGATGGGCGGTACTATACGATTGCCGTTTTTGTCAAGGATATGGCAGGTGATAATGATGAGGCCGCACATCTGATAGCTGAAATATCAGCCGCTGTATATCATTATGTCTTGTCAATGTAAGGATAGTGTGTCAGTTGTCTGACTGCTGTACACTCATGCCATTGAAACAGGACGCTATTACTTCTGGCATGAATACCGAATATGGACTTGACGCTGTTACATCTCAATCCATATAGACGGTATAATCAAAACGGTTCCTTGGCGAGTGTGCATAATGTCTATTGTTACGATGAGGTTTATGATTTGAACGTTTTAGCGCGACTTTGGTGCAAGAATGTCGAAATGCTAAGGAGAGGATAGGGAGGAGATAGCTGGGTGCTAAGGAGAGGGTAATTGGATGCCCTGTATTACAATAGGTTACAGACGTGATGCGGACACAATGCGGATGGTTGTTGTGAAGAAGGGTGTGTGTCGGGCATCATGAAAGTGTGTGTAAGGTGTATGCCGGAATGCAGGCATGAGTGTTATATAGAACTGAGGTTAATAAGGATTTTATTGCGAATATAGCCCTTTGCGGGTTTAACGTTTTTGATTATGAATGGTGTAAAAGTAGGGGATAAGGTACGTTTCCTAAATGCAGTAGGCGGTGGCGTCGTGACGCGCTTTCAAGGTAAAGATGTGGTATTTGTGGAGGGTGCAGATGGTTTTGAAATTCCGGTATTGGTGCGGGAGGTGGTTGTTGTACAGCCTACTAACCAGTATAATTTCCCGGTGGAAGAGCCTAAGATAAAGGCATCGGCATCTGCCGGTGCGGAGACGGCAGACGAACCGGAGGAGACTGAGTTGCCAGAGCCAGAATATTCATGGAACGAGCGGGAGGAAACTCTTGACGGCGAGCAGCTCTCGCTTTATCTTGCGTTTGTGCCGAAGGACATAAAGCAGCTTCAGACCACAGATATGGAGCTGTATCTTATCAATGACAGCAATTATTTTTTGCAGTTTGCTCTCTATTCGGGTGCGGACAATGCCGTTGTCAGGAGTCAGAACATGATTGAGCCGCAGACAAAGCTGTTGCTTGAGACAGTGAACAAGCTTGCCCTCAACGAGTTCGAGCGTTTGCGTTTTCAGGCGTTCGCATATAAGCGCATAGCTTTTACGGCGAAGCCTGTCATGGATATTTCCTTGAAAATAAATCCGGTAAAGTTTTACAAGCTGCATTCGTTCCGTGAGAATGATTTCTTCTATGAACAGGCAATGATGCTTACTCTTGTGGAGCGTGATGTGATGAACCTTGATATGGAGATAGACCCTCACCAGCTGCAAAAGGCCATCATGCAGAAGGAGTTGCCCCAGAAGCCAGTGAGAGTGCAGAAGAAGGTGCGTCCTGAGATTATAGAGGTCGATCTGCATATAGATGAACTGCTCGATTCGACTGCTGGCATGTCAAATTATGATATGCTGAAGGTACAGATGGATAAGTTTCATGAAGTCATGCGTGCCAATCTGAAATATAAGGGACAGAAGATTGTCTTCATCCACGGCAAGGGTGAGGGCGTTCTCCGCGCCGAGATAGAGAAACAGCTGAAAAGCCGTTATCGTCACTGCGAATATCAGGACGCATCATTCCAACAATATGGGTTCGGTGCGACACAGGTTACGATACACTGATTATCAGTATAACGGTAATATTCATCGGCAGGAGATTGTGTATTTCTCCTGCCGATGTTATTATCAGACGGCAGTTATCGTCTTGGACATACATGCCCGTTCACAATATATGTTATAAAACATATATTGCAAGAATCATGCGTATGGTCTGTCTTTATATGTCGTTGATAGTTAGTGGTCTGAATGAAGGGTGTTATTATTTTGACCCGTTGGATTGCCTTAGAAATAATATGCCGTATGTTTGGAGTTCCGATTTCTTTGTGTAATTTTGCTCTGCGGAAGATTGTCTTACCGGGTCAAGATTATGGGCAGAGTGTGCTTTTTAGCTTTCGGTATTGACACTCTTTAGCGGTATTAGTTTTAGGTAAAAGTTTAGGTCGGATGGAACATCTTATCCCGGATTATATTTTCGAGACAAGTTGGGAGGTGTGCAACAAGGTTGGCGGCATATATGCCGTACTCTCCACGCGTGCCCGTATATTACAGGAGCGGTTTGGCGGCAGGCTTGTCTTCATAGGCCCTGATATTTGGAAGGACAGAGAGTCCCCTTATTTTTCCGGTACATCCGAATATGCCGCATGGGCGACTGACTTTAAGGCTCATACCGGCATCGGGGTCAGGGTCGGCCGTTGGGAGATATGCGGCAGGCCAACGGTGTTTCTGGTGGATTTCACCCCTCTGTATGAGCGGAAAAACAGCATATATGCCGATATGTGGGAACGTTTTTCCGTGGATTCACTTCATGCGTATGGCGATTATGACGAGTCGTCCATGTTCGGTTACGCTGCCGGAATGGCGATAGCCTCGTTCTATGATTACTACCATCTGGAAACCAACAGGGTCTGTGCTCATTTCAATGAGTGGATGACCGCATTCGGACTGTTCTATCTCCAGGCGTACCATCCTGATATAGCAACACTTTTCACTACTCATGCGACTACGGTCGGCAGATCGATAGCCGGAAACGGCAAGCCCCTGTATGACTATATGTCCGGGTATTTTGGAGATCAGATGGCGGCTGAACTCAATGTGCAGTCCAAGCATTCGGCGGAGAAGGCGGCGGCTCATGCGGCAGACTGTTTTACTACAGTCAGCGGTATAACCGACAGGGAGTGCGGCCAGTTGCTCGAGAAGAAAGCAGACATAGTGACGCCAAACGGCTTCGAGTCCGGTTTTGTGCCTAAGGGGGCGAAATTGGCATCGGCGCGGCGTACGGCGCGTAAGGCTCTTTGCCGTGTGACGGAGGCGTTGCTTGGCTCTCCGGTGGGCGACAGGACGTTTTTTATCGCCATTTCCGGACGTTATGAATATAAGAATAAGGGGATAGACCTGTATCTTGATGTGCTTAACCGTCTGAGCCGTATTGACCTTGTACGGCCAGTGGTGGCCTATATTCTTGTTCCGGCATGGAACCGGGGGGCGCGTGAGGATTTGCAGCTTCGCATGGCAGCCGGAACATTGGCCGGTGAGCCGTTGCACAGCCCGTTTACGACGCATAATCTTGTTGAACCTGGTAATGACCCTGTGCTGAATACTATTCATAGGCTGTCGTTTACCAATATGCCACATGAAAAGGTTAAGGTTATATTCGTCCCTACGTATCTCGATGGGAGGGATGGAGTGTTCAACATTGCATACTACGATCTCCTTTGTGGATTCGATCTTACCGTATTCCCTTCATATTATGAGCCTTGGGGATATACCCCGATGGAGAGTGTAGCTTTCGGGGTACCTACCATTACTACCGATTTGTCCGGTTTTGGCCTTTGGGTCAGTCTTGTGCCGTGTACGGTGCTGGGAGGTATAGGAGTAGCGCACCGCACGGATTCTAACTATCACGAAGTCAGTGCGGCGATTGCCGATGACATAAGGAGCTTCATGGCCGCAATGAATGACGGGAAAGCATACCGCATGGTAAAAACCAAGCTCCGGATGATAGCGGAAAGCACATCATGGGACAAATTCATAGAATATTATTACCGTGCATACGCCATAGCTTTGCGTAACTGTGACAGTAGGCGCGGCAAATGACAACATACCAACAAATAATTATCTGATTGACTATGGAAGTAAAAGTTAATTGCGTTAATGAACCTGTTTTTGTGGACTTCACGGTAAAGACGAAACTGCCTGCCGGTTTGGAACGTATTGAAGAGATAGCGCGTAACCTTTGGTGGGTGTGGAATGTACCCGCAAAAAAGCTGTTCAAGAGCATGGATTCCGAAATGTGGGAAAATGTGCGTCATAATCCCATGTCGATGCTTGAAAATATAACCCTTACGAGGCTTAAAGAACTTGAGATGGACACCAAGTTCCTTGCCGATTTGGAGAATGTGTATGCCGATTTTCGTGCGTATATGGATGAGAAACCGAATAAGGATATACCGTCGGTGGCATATTTCTCGATGGAGTATGGGCTAACGGATCATCTGAAGATATATTCCGGCGGTCTCGGTGTGCTGGCCGGCGACTATCTGAAAGAGGCATCGGACTGCAATGTGGACATGACCGCAGTCGGATTCCTATATCGCTACGGTTATTTCACACAGACCCTTAGCATCGACGGTCAGCAGATAGCCAAATATGAGGCTCAGCAGTTCGGTCATCTGCCTATTACTCAGGTGAAGGACAGTGACGGTAAGCCGTTCATTGTTGAAGTGCCGTATCCCGGACGCACTGTCTACGCTAATGTGTGGCGTGTGGCTGTGGGGCGCGTGTCGCTCTATCTGCTCGATACTGATTTTGATATGAACAGCGAGTATGACCGCTCAATCACACACCAGTTGTATGGCGGCGACTGGGAAAACCGCATCAAGCAGGAGATAATGCTCGGTATCGGTGGAGTGCTGATGCTAAAGAAACTCGGTATAGAGAAGCAGGTCTATCACTGCAACGAAGGTCATGCCGCGCTGCTCAATGTTCAGCGTCTGGTGGACTATGTGGAGAAAGGGCTTGACATCCAAGAGGCTTTGGAAGTAGTTGGAGCAAATTCGTTATACACTTGCCATACGCCTGTGCCTGCCGGTCATGACAGTTTCGATGAGGGACTGTTCGGAAAATATATGGGTGAATATCCGGCAAAACTTGGCATATCGTGGCAGGAGCTCATGGATATGGGGCGCGAGAACCCAGGGTCGCAGGAGAAGTTTTCCATGTCTGTCTTCGCCTGCAATACATGTCAGGCAGTCAATGGCGTAAGCTGGCTTCACGGCAAGGTGTCGCAAGAGATGTTCGCCCCGATATGGAAAGGCTATTTTCCTGAGGAACTGCACGTTTCGTACGTGACCAACGGCGTGCATATGCCGACATGGGCTACATCGGAATGGAAAGCCGTGTATGAGAAATATTTCGGCAAAGAGTTCTATAAGGATCAGTCTAACCTCAAGATATGGAGCGCGATAAAAAATGTGCCTGACGAGGTTATATGGTCTACAAAGATGGCGCGTAAGGACAAACTGATAAGCTACATCAAAGACCAGTATATCACATCGTGGCTGAAAAACCAGAACGATCCGACAAAGGTCGTATCCATTCTGGAAAACATCAACTCAAATGCGCTGATGATTGGTTTCGGGCGTCGCTTCGCCACATATAAGCGTGCCCATCTGTTGTTTACCGATTTGGAGCGTCTCGATAAGATAGTGAACAACCCGACACGCCCGGTACAGTTCCTTTTCACAGGTAAGGCTCACCCTGCTGACGGCGGCGGTCAGGCTCTCATCAAGCACATCATCGAGATTTCGCGCCGTCCGGAGTTTCTCGGGAAAATCATATTCCTCGAAAACTACGATATGCGTCTTGCGAAACGTCTGATTTCCGGTGTTGATGTATGGCTGAACACGCCGACACGTCCGCTTGAAGCGTCAGGTACATCCGGACAGAAAGCCCAAATGAACGGCACTCTTAATCTCTCCGTGCTTGACGGATGGTGGTTCGAGGGCTATGTCAAAGGGGCTGGATGGGCACTGACCGACAAACGCACGTATGACAATCAGGAGTATCAGGATCAGCTTGATGCGGCAACAATATATTCTTTGCTTGAAAATGAGATTATACCTCTTTACTATGCCAAGAATACCAAGGGGTATTCCCCGGAATGGATTCAGGTTATAAAGAAATCGATTGCCGAAATCACACCGCGCTTCACGACAAAGAGAATGATAAATGACTATATCGAACGCTTTTACAATCCTTTGGCAAAACGTTTCGGTATGGTTTCCGCCAATGGTTTTGCCAAGGCAAAGGAGATTGCCGCATGGAAGACAAACATGGCACGCCATTGGAACGAGATAGAGGTAGAGAGCCTGACTGTCAAGAATATGGATTCAGAGCACCTTGCAATTGGTGATTTGGTGGAGTGTAGTGCTGTAATCAATACCAAAGGATTGGTGGACAACGGTTTAGGTATCGAAGTAGTAGTGACATATAAAGATGAGAAAGGTGTAGACCACGTATCATCAGTGGATGAACTTAATCTCGTTAAGGTGGATGGAACACGTCTGTTCTTTGAGTTGAAACATGAGCTTGATAGAGGAGGACTTTATAAGTACGCATTCCGGATGTTCCCCAAGAATGCCGATTTGCCGCACCGCATGAACTTCTGTTATGTGCGCTGGCTTACTGTGACTCAGAAATAGTTACTTGTATCTCAGGGCTTTTGAAACATCCGTACCGTGCTGGAGCGTGGTACGGATGTTTTTTTACTCGAATCGGTCAATAGACTTTGTGCTGGCTTCCGAGTTTATGGCGAACAGATTTTCCTGTGCTTTTTTGAAGGCATAGCGGGCTATGTCAAGAAAAAGGACGGGAAAAGATGCCGACAGAAACCGGAATGCAGCCAAAGAGTTTAGCAAAACGTTCTAATGACCGTTTTGGGTTTATATGCATTTCTCATGTTAATTGATTACCTTGACCGAGTGAACATATCCGTTTGGATAGTGTATTGAGATAATATACACTCCGTCAGGCATACTATGGAATACCACGGTATCATCTTCTCCGTTTGTCTCTGCCTCATGGAGTATTCTGCCAGCCATGTCGCAGAGTGTGACGGTACACCCGCTCCGTATGCCGTGAACCGTTATGTCGTTGCCATTGCTTACAACAGATGTAGAGTCAAGCGGTTGTCCGTCAGAAGACAGGGTAGAGGTGTCGGAAATGATCAAGTAAAATCTTCCGGACAACGTTTTTCTGCCGTCGGATGTGAATGTGTAGTCGCGTTCTGTAAGGTCGATGCGTGCGCCAGTTTCATTGTCTGTCAGCAGTATGTTCCTGTAACGGTAGCTATTCTCCCTGTCGAGTGATATGGTGTAGTTCCCTTCTGACGGTACATATATGCCGAGCGGTATGGATGACATACTGTACAGGGGCAGTGAGCAGAATGCCAGCTTTGTCCCTTTGCATTCGGTATAAATCTGTGCTTGTGTAGTGTAGCCGGACACTTTCTGAAGGTCGTGGCCTATACGGTATGTCTCTTTACTCGACTTCTCGTCACAAATGACTGTGGTCTTGTCAGCCTCTCTTTCCTCATGCAATATCTTGACTGTAACGCTCTGTTGGAACACAGCTGTCTGCCTTTCGCTGTGTCGTATGATTCCGCTGTCGGGTGATTGTATGAGAATAGGTGCGTAGGGGGAGATGGTGACAAGTTCCGCCCTCTCTTGTATGAAGTTTGTGCCGGTCGAATCCGCTACGGTTATGTATGGGATATCTATTTGGCCGTCAATTGTCTCGACAGCCCAGTCCCCTGTATAATCTTCCAATGATGTGTTTCCGGCAAGATTCCATCCCCATTGGTGGCTGCCGTTGTCTGGCGACGTGTTTTTATGGATCTGCGGATAGACTTTCTCCTCATTCCCAACCGTAGGATGAAATGCCAGCATATAGGCTTCGTCGTCTGTGTTTGTAACCTTATAGCCGTTCCCTATATACAGGGAGTCTTTCCTTCCTATTACAGTGAATGGAGAACGTCCTTCAGCTGCCAGTTGCCCGTCAAATTCCGATATTTCCCATGGTGTAATGTATGCGTTATGTTCCTTGCCGATAGCGCGAATGTCTGCTGTTCTCGATATGGCAGGGAGAGAGAGATACCGAATGCCGCCTGCTGTGAGTTGGAATATGGGTAATATAGGCAATTGGTTTATGACGTTTTCGTATCCGTAGATGTTAGCGGTATGAGTATTGCTGTTAATAGTTATTATTCTTTTGATGTTTATAGAATTAACTCTTGTGAAATCTATTGTAGAGCCAGGCATGAGAATTATGTTGCCTGTCGGTTTCCCGTCTGTGAACATATCCTTTAATGTTTCCGCATCGGCTGTACCTTCCTCTGTAATGAGAATGTCGCATCCGCACGTGCCTTTGGCCACGGAGTCTGACGGCAGAACTATTGGCAGTCTGATTTGGGAGAAACAGATGCGTGATGTGTCATCAGATACGGCTTTAAGCGTGAGTTCCTGACACGCCGCGCTGTTGACATCCATGTTCAGCATCTGAAGCGATGGAACTGCCTGTGTCTGTACTGTCTCTATCGTGTCCGCTCCTGAATGGTAATAGCTGTCATAGGCGAATGCAGAAGCCCGGCGCAGTATCTCCGCTGAGTGTGACATATAGGCAGAGAAATCGTCATCCGGATAGGTAATCGGATATGCGTCCCATTCGCTGCCGAGCGTGCTGAATGTACCTCTGTTTGAGGCGGCTGCATCCGCACCGGACTTAACGTGGTTACGTCGTATTAACAGCGATGAGTTTGTGGATATGTCTGACATATTGCCGTTTCCGTCAGTGCTGTTCCTGCTGATCCATCCGCGCCCTTCGGTATATCGGCCGCAGGCTGTGTCGGTAGAGGTGCCGTTGTCATCTGTTGCTCCTATAAGGTCTATGCAGTGCCATGTGCCGTCATCGTTTCTGCGTTCGAGTGCTATGCTCCAGTCGCTGCCGTATTGCGGCATACCGCCTGTGACACAGAACCATTCCCGCAGAGCGGAGTCTGTAACCATGCTGATTACCCTTTTATCATATACAGATGACGGCGAGTAGAGACAGATTGTTATCTCCTCTCCCGGAGCGATATGTCCGCAGTGGATGTTCCCCATATTGTCGAGCGATATTGAGTCGCTCCATGAGTTCTTTCCTCCTATTATTCTGATGTTTCCGAGCGGGACATCCTTCCCTGTCCCGTTGTAGACAGAGAGCATACGTGTAAATGCCGCCCCGTGGAAATACTTGGAGATGAATATATCGTCTGCCGTGTTTTCGGTCTGCTGCTTGTGACGTAGCAGATGCAGTGTTGGATTCTTAACGGCCTCGGGTACGGAAATGGTTATTCCCTCTGTCGTTATGTCCTTTATAACCAAATTATTATTCTTCGATGCAAGAGCATAGGCGTATGCTGTGACCGTCGTGGAGTTATGCAATTCCGGATTGTCGGACAATGCTTGGAGTTCGATTCTGTATCTGTGCGACGCTTCTAAGCCGCCGATGCTGTATGACTGGATATTGGAGGGCAGAGTCTCGGAAAAATTGGTTTCTGGAATTTTGAGAATGTACGACGTGGCGTTCTCCACTTTTTCCCATTCGATGAAAAGCTCATTGACGTATGGGGTTATATCAATGGCTGGAGCAGAGAGTGTATCCGAGGGCTGAACTATCTCCGTGACAAATGTTATGCCGTTGGCAATCGGAGAGTTATATCCTGTCTTGAACAGGTATGTCGCCCCTGATGTATATGCTTCTAATTGCGATGCGGTAGATGTCCATGTGAGTTCGTTGGTGTTCACACTCCACCGCCTCCCGCCGTTCGAGCTTATCAGTACACTGCCGTCATTTTCGCCTGTCGGGCTTATGAGCCATGTGGTTATGCGGTCATTGCGGAGGCCGTTGCTATTGTCGTTACCGCTTATGAAAAGATTGGTCGCCACGTCTTTGATGCGCACGGCCTCTCCTTCCATCCTGTCAATGCGTAGCAGCGATGCACGTCCCTCCATATTGCTGATGTCGAGCGTCAGCCGTCCGTCTTCGTTTGATGTAATGTCGCTGGTGACTTCCTCCACATTAGTTGTGAGCCTTCCGTCGTATTTGCCGTCCGTTTTCAGCGCATAGAACCGTCCGTCTTTCTCTTGGATAAGGACATAGACCCCATCGTCTGCCTCCTGTGCCTGTGCAAGCGGTGTAATATCTTCGTCCTCAGGTATGAACATGGCATACAGTACAGTGTCGGAGATTAACTGCGAGCCGAACGTGAACAGTGGTGTTTGCCCGTGTACGTATTCCTCCGCCGTACTCCATCCGTAGAATTTATATCCGCTTATCTCTGGTGTGTCTAAGGCTGATACGGCGGTAGTCTCTTTATAGATTAAAATCTGTTTTTTTTTGTTAATTGATAGGGTCATGGTGTACTCTTTGATATCCCGCCAGATGGCTTTGAATGTGGTTGACTCCTCTGGACGCACTGTCTCTCCGGCGGCAATATGCTCTTCCTCTTCGGTGGAGAGATTATCCCAGCCGACGAGCACTTTATTCTCGGGAGCATCCGGTTGAGGTAAGGTCATTCCTGTTTCTGTATCGCATTCAAGTGTGAATGTGCTCTGTGTGTCTTCCGGTAATGTTCCGCCGTCAGGATCGAGTGTTACGGTCAGCGGAAGCGTGATTTCATCACTCACCGGCTCTGAGGGCAGTGTGCTGTTTGTCGGGTCTATGCTGCGGATCGATATCCGGTATGTCAGACACGGACGCGGCGAAAGTATTTCATATACATTGCCCCTGATGACACTCTGGCTGAACTGGGAGTTATCCTCGGTCGCGATTGATATGATATATTCCGTACAGCCCTCAGCCATATCCCATGTCAATCGAATCTTTTCTGCCGATGTATCATGGCGGATGTTTTGCGGCGGGGCTAACTGCTCCTGCTCTTCTGTTGTGCGGAATATGGTCGTGTAACTTGTAGTTGTAGCGATTTCGTGCCGACGGTACAGGCGGACGGTGTATGAGGGGCTACTTGTGCTATATCCCTTCCATCCTCCACTACCATCTGGTAGCATGACAATGCCGTTTTTGAGTTCTTTGCTCTCGTAGTTATTATTAGTTTGGATTAACAACCCTCTTTGGTCGCCCAAAGATTTGATCCCCCATCTGACAGCGTAGGTGCATATAAAAACACTTGAATTATTTGCATTTGTATGATACTCTTTGCCGTTATATGTTGCCTTTATGTAAAACGAGCCGCTTGGATCCGGGTAAATGTGAAAGTGCATTATGTTGTCTGGCACTTCAGATGGGTCATTGTCAGGTCGTTGGCTCATAACAATGGCAGGAACAGGCTTCGTTGTACTACCGTTAATGGTATTCTCCATACCATATATCGTGCCGTCTTTTTCCGCAGTGATGATATACTGCCCGTCCTCTATCTCGTCCGGCGATGTGATTTCAGTGTAGTAGGCGGAACTGCCGGAGGTCTGCGCATACACTGCGTAAATACTCATGTCCGATGTGACAGTCAATGGAAAAGTCAATGGAGTGAAATGCGGCGCATTGATTATTGGTGTCGCTGACCATCCTGCCGGTTCGTATCCTTCGTATTCCACGGCGGTGGGTTCATCCATCTCATCTCCCTCGTCGGTTGTCACGGTCTCGGTCAGCCCTGTCGGACCATATATTTTGACGCTGTATTGTTTCTGCGTCCCCTGTGCCATGATGGTCTGGGATAGCAACAGCATAACTACGATGTGTGCAATGATATGTCTGCTTGCCGTGGCGGCATACGGTGCTGTGTGTCGTTTCATGATATGGTACTTTGTGTTTATGATGGTGAAAATGGTGTTTTTGTCGGGGAGCATCCCGACTTTACATCCTCTACAAAGGTATAGTTTTTATATCTCACTGCCAAATCTCCACTTTACCCGTTTCATCTTCCATACTCTTATAAAAGGTTAAAAACACGTACTCTCGCTTTGGCCTCTCCTTACCCTCGCCCTATTCACAACGCTTCCTTACCTCCGAAACACGTACTTTCGCCTTATCTTTTCCATAAACCCAAATCGGTCATTAGACTTTGAGCTGATTTCCATGTTTATGGCGAGTAGATTTTTACGTCCTTTCCCGATGTCATAGCGGGCTATGTCAAGGGAAAGGACGTATGAAGATACCGCCAGAAAGCGGAAATCAGCCAAAGAGTTTTGTTAAACGGGTCCTATGCAAACCTCAAAATACCCTATTGCATATCACATGGGTACGCAATAAAAAAACTGACCATCGTAAACTTCTCAAAACGTTCTAAAGACCGTTTTGGGTTAAACAAAGACAGCATCCGTAGAAAGTATTATTACTCTCTGCGGATGCTGTCTTTGTGCGTATCTCTTGTGTTTCTTTATACCTATCTGAAATCCTCCCTGCTTTCGTAGTCGGCTATCAGGCTTCTCAGCTCTGACGAGATGGGGATGGTTGCTCCTGTCGTGAAGTCGAAGCCCACCATCACTGTGGTACATACGCACTTGACTGCGCCTGTATTGAGGCAGACGATGCGCTGCTGGAGCTTGAAGCTCTTGTGTCCCATTTCGCTTACGCGTGTCTGTACTGCTATGTCGTCAGTGAGGAAAACAGGTTGCAGGAAATCCACCTCCGCGTGTGCCACCACGATGTCTATCTTTGTCCCGTAATAGTTCTTGCCGAGTATCGTCCTGAAATATTCTGTCTTGCCGAGGTCATAGAATGAAAAATAGACGGAGTTGTTCACATGACCGAGTGAATCTGCGTCGTTGAACCTCAGTTGTACAGGCACGCTGTGCCTGAATGTAGTCCCGTTGTCTGTTGTCATATCACCTTTTCAATATAAGTTCCTTTATATCCTTGATTATCTGGGAGCCTAACAGCATCGCTGTGCCGAAATAGAACGCCGCGCCGGCCAATATCTGTAATGAGAACATCAGGTAGACATTCACATCAAGCAGCCGTGGCATGAGCATGACTATTGCCGCCATTGCCGCAGATATGGCGGCGTATGGGAGAATGTCCTTTATGTGGCCGGTCACGGTGTAGCCGGTATATCTTGTGAGTATTATTATGTCCAGCATATATGCTGTGAATGTGGCGAGCAGATAGCCGTAGAGCATGATTTCGATTGTGGAGTTCATCACGGCGAGCAGGAGCAGCATCAGCCCGTTGCGCGTCATTTCGAGATAAAGGTTTATCTTGGGCTTGCCGACTGCAATGAGCGTATTGAGCGCGATGTTGGCGAACGGCAGGAATGTAGCCGAGATTATTAGGATGTTGAAATACGGGAGCATGGGCTGCCATTTGTCTGTGAGCACCACGGTTATCATGTTGGGGGCTATGGCGTACAGCCCAGCCATCACGGGGAATGTGATGAATGCGCATATCCTCATCAGTTTGCGCAGGTAAAGCAGTTGGCGCGGCTTGTTGTCATTGAGTGAAGACAACACCGGGTAGGCCACGCCTGTGACCGTGCCTGTTATCACCAGATTGGGTATGTTGTGGAACTTATACGCTTGCCCGTAGCAGCCGAGCTGTTCCATGGAGTAGCGGGGCGGGCGTATGAAAAAGTTGTATATGTATCGTGCGCCGGTCGATATGGTGCTTGTGAGTATGAGCGATGCGCTGAATGCGAACAGTTCACGTATGACCTTGAAATTGGCGTGCTTGACCGGTCTCCATTGGCTGAGTATCCAGAGCAGCAGTGTGCGGCAGAGCGTTTGTGTAATCTGCTGTGCCGCGATGGCCCAGTAGCCGAAGCCCTTGACGGCCATGATGATTGTTATGACCCCTGATATGACTGCACCGGATATGTCGGCTATCGCAAGCTCCCTGAAACGGAACTGTTTCGTGAGTATGATGGTCTGTACGATGCTGAACGCGTTGATTATTATGTTGATGAACAGCACCCGCGCCAGCACTGTGAGGAGCGGGGTGTGGAAATAGGCGGCGATGAGCGGGGCGCAGACGAACAGCAGGGCGTAGAACACGATGCTGAGCATGACGTTGAATGACAGCACAGCAGTATAGTCCCTGTCGGTGTTGTTCTGCCGTCTGACCATAGCCGATGTAAAGCCGCTCTCTATGAACACGTTGCTCAGGTATGTGAACATGGCGAGCGCGGCTATATGGCCGAAGTCGTCGCGGCTCAGGAGGCGTGCGGTGACGATGCCGACTATCAGTCCGATGAACTGGAATCCGACCTTGTCAAGTCCGTTCCAGAAAAGGGATTTGGCTGCCTTGCTTTTCAGTCCGTCCATTTGTGGTGTCAGTCGCCCGCGTTTTCAAAGAATGAGAAATGCACGCTGCTGTAGTGGCGATGTTCTGTGAAGTTAGGATGCCCTTCAAATGAGGTTTTCTCCCCGTGTTCGACTATCAGTATGCCGCCTTTGTTCAGGTGATTATTTGCGAACACCTTGTCTGGTATGGTCTCTATGCCCTCCATCTGATAAGGCGGGTCTGCAAAAACCAGGTCATAGCAGTAAGACGTGTTCTCAAGAAAGCGGAACACGTCCTGACGCACTATGCGTATGGATTTCATCTTCAGTTCGCCTGTCACCTTCTTGATGAACGCGATATGCCTTTCGCTCATCTCAACCGAAGTGACGCTCAGCGCACCGCGCGAGGCAAGTTCGTAGCTGATGCTGCCCGTTCCGGCAAAGAGGTCGAGTGCAGTGCAGCCTTCGATGTCTATCCGGTTGTTTATCAGGTTGAACAGACTTTCCTTGGCGAAGTCGGTCGTGGGTCGCGCCGTGATATTGGCTGGCGGGTTGAAGCGCCTGCCCTTGAATTGTCCGCTGATTATGCGCATATCAGGCTATACAGTTGTGTGGCGAAGCGGTGGTAGATGTCCGCAGGGAATGCCGCGTTCCATCCCTCGCCGGGTTTTACAATATTGACATTACGTATGTATTCGCTCAGAAAGCCGGCCGGACACTGGGGAGCGCGCTCATCGGCTATAAGGTGTAGCGGCACGGTCTCTGCATCGAGCGCGAGCTGCTGGAAGACAGAGAGTATGTAGTAAGCCGCATCTTCACTTGTCTCATAGGCAAATGTATTGGCGAGCCGTAGCTTATGGCCGGTGACGGTGATTATGTTGAGCTGTGCGCCGTTCATTTCGGCCATACAGTAGTCGCTCCTCTGTAATGATGTACCAAACTGATAAAGTTCTTGTATAGGGTGGCGTGGGATGTAATCCATTTGCAATCCGGGAAACTTCTTTGTGTCGAACAGTATGGCGTTGCCGTCAGGCAGTAGGGCAGAATGCAGTACTGCACGCTTTTTCAGGTGTCTCCCTATCGGGAGGAACTCCGCATCGCTGTCGCCTCCACGGAGAAATGCGGACGGTACCACGGAAAACGCGGCATCTTTCACAAACCTCACTTCCGAGAAGTGTAGCGCGAGAAGCGGCTCTTCGTGCGACAGGGTGGGGGTCAGCTTGATAGCTACGCAACTGTTGTCGTCACTATCGACAGCACAAAAAGAAAATCCATTCGGGTACTCCCGAATGGATAGTCTATAAGTTGAACTTTTTTCTGTCGAGAATGACGGCGAAATCAGATCGGTTACATTCGGCATTAAGATTCGGTCTTTTCTGCTGATTATTCCCAGTTGCCCGCGTTGTTGTTTGGCTCTTCTATCGATCCTACTTTCAGGCCTGAATACTTGCCGAGTTTCTCGCTCTTGTCTTTCAGGTTGATAAGCTCCTGACGGTTAAGGTCAGAGAGATAGAAATCATACGGCGCACGTGCCTCGAATATCGAGACTGTGATGCCAGAAGTGGCATTGGTGTAGTTCGCTGTCTCCATCTCGAATTTCTTGCCATTAGAATATGGCACAGTCATTATGTTTTCAATCTCCTCTTTCGGGAACTCATCGGCAAACAGGCTCTCATATACGCTGACATACGATGTATCGCGGCGGAAGCCAACAAGGCCGTTAGCCTCAATCTCCTTCTTGTTGCCCTTGTTTATTATCTTCATGGCCTTTTCTTCGGTAAGGCCGTTCTTGAGCTGCTCGTCAGTCAATGTACCCTCTTTGAGTACGACAGGCACTTGCCCGTTTTTGATGAAGTCAATCAGCGTGTCGCCGCTCGCTGTGAAGTGGTCGAACTGGTTCTTGTATTCGACTTGAGCCTTGCGTATCTGTATCAGATGGCTGATGATAGCCTTCTCCCTGAATGTCTGGGTCTTTTCAAACTCGATAGGTGTCACGATGCTCATCACGCA
>JADIMV010000134.1 GCA_017694515.1 Candidatus Aphodosoma intestinipullorum | reverse complement strand
GTTTTACTTTCTCTTTCTACTGCTCACTCTTAATTCACATCAACGCAGGCGAAGCAACTCTCTCACTTGACGCTTGTTCGCAGAGTCAAGAAGAGTCACGTGATCCAGATTACGCTTCTGCTTCTTCGTTTTCTTCGTCAAGATGTGGCTGTGAAAGGCATGACGCCGCTTGATTTTACCCGTTCCGGTAAGGGCGAACCTCTTTTTGGCACCGGAATTAGTCTTCATTTTAGGCATTTGTCTATCAATTAAAATATTAATAATTTGAACCGATGCGGATGACCGCATACAGACCCGTTCTCTCGGTTTCCTTTCTGCAAATATGTCCGTCCCATATCACGACAGCGGCTGCCACCAGCCCTCCGTGATATGGGAAGAGGCCGTCTCACAAGTGTCTCCCGCCCCTTACTTTTTCTTCGCCTTCGGAGAAAGCATGATTATCATCCTTTTCCCTTCGAGCGTCGGCATGGAGTCAACCTTCGCAAGCTCCTCAAGATCATTCGCAAAACGCAGGAGCAACACCTCGCCCTGCTCCTTGAAGAGTATCGAGCGGCCCTTGAAGAACACGTATGCTTTCACCTTGCATCCCTCTTTGAGAAATCCCTCGGCGTGCTTGAGCTTGAAATTGTAGTCGTGGTCATCGGTCTGCGGGCCGAAACGTATCTCCTTGACCACCATCTTCACGCTCTTGGCTTTAAGCTCCTTTTCGCGTTTCTTCTGCTGGTAGAGAAACTTTTGGTAGTCCACTATCCTGCACACTGGAGGTTCCGCATTAGGCGATATCTCAACCAGATCCATACCCATGCTCTCCGCTATGCGCATGGCCTCGTCAAAACTGTACACTTTTGACTCTATGTTGTCGCCTACAAGCCGCACTTCCCTCACTCCGCGTATGTCGTGGTTGATGCGGTGCTTCTCTTCTTTCTTGGCATTCAATTGTTTAGCTATGACTTTGTCCTCCCAAAAGTTTATGTGTGAATAGATATTGCTTTGCCGCTTTTTGAGCGTGCAAATATACGGCTTTTTTTTTGATTACAAAATAGTTGTACATTTTTTGCCTCTGGGCGGCGGCAGTCTTTGCCTACATCCCGTTCACCGCCGATATTTTCCTTGGAAAATAGAACTTTGAAGTGTATGTGCTCTGCTTGAAACACGTACTTTCGGACTGCCCGTAGGCCATCCGTCGCCCGCGAAACACGTACTTTCGCCTTACCTTCTCCTAATCTCAACCCTATCTTAACTTAGATTTCCACCCTCGTTTCCCGCATGCCTATTGGGAACAGAGTCCGGGCAGAGATAAATAATCATGCTTGAAGCACGTGCTTTCGGACTGCCCGCAAGCCATCCGTCGCCCGCGAAACACGTACTTTCACTTTATCCTCTCCCTTTCTTCCGATTATCCTCTCCCCGCCGCAGCGCTTGTATATAATGTATACAGACCGCCTATTTTATTCTTCTTATGACCCTCGCCGGGTTTCCTGCAACCACGCAGTCCGACGGGATGTCCCTCGTCACGACGCTTCCCGCGCCGATGGTCACATTGTCTCCCACAGTCACTCCGGGCAGTATCGTAGTGTTGCCCCCAATCCACACGTTGTCACCGATGCTCACCGGCTTTGCGCTCTGTATCTGCGCATTGCGCCGTTCCGGGTCTATCGGGTGTACCGCCGTGTATATGTTGACGTTAGGGCCGATGAAAGCATTGTCGCCTATCGTGACACGCGCTTCGTCAAGCACCGTGAAATTGAAGTTCGCGAAAAAGTTCTCGCCCACCGATATGTGTATGCCGTAGTCGCAGAAAAACGGCTGCACCACATTCAGCCGCCCTCCCGCACGTCCCAGTATGCTGCGCAGCACGCTCTCTTTCCTCTCCTGCATATCGGGACGGAGGGAGTTGTACTCCCAGATTTTAAGCCTCGTTTCCGCTATCTTGTCTATCATGCTCTGCTCGGCGGCGTAATACTCATCCCCGTCAAGCATCTTCTCCCATTCACTCTTTGCCATATGTTTTCCCGTTGGTTATGTGATTGTTGCATCGGCAAAATTAGTGATTTCCGTCTGTCCGCAGAACGTCCGATGGATGAAAAGTCGAATTTATTGAAAAAAATTGCCCAGATGTTTTGGCAGTTCGGAAAAATGTCGTACCTTTGCATCGCAATTGAGACAGAATGGTGCATTCGTCTAGTGGCCTAGGACGCCGGCCTCTCACGCCGGAAACTCGGGTTCGACTCCCGGACGCACTACACTGAAATGGGAGAGTGACTGACAGTCAGTTGCTCTCTTTTCTTGTCCGCTAACCCTGCGCACCGCTTATCCTCCTGCGGAGAGCCGCCTCGTGCGCAAGGCTCGGTTGAAAAAGGGGCTGTTTGGTTTTGACAGCGGGCAGAAGAGGTATGTAAGCACGCAGTGCATTGTCGCATAAGCACTTTAATCTCATGCGGTAAACTATAACTGGCGAAAGAAACTACGCTCTCGCTGCCTGACCGAAGCACAGTAAGTCAGGCTTAATTCCGTCACAGAAGCTGGCGGAACGGGACATCTCTCGGATGCCGCCTCCCTGAGGCTATCCGGTTCAGAGGTGTGGGCAATATCGGGGATGGCCGGCCGTGGCCGCGCACGGCAGGTGAGATTTCAGCGGATAAGGCGGCCGTTGGTGGCTTCGGTCTTGCGTCCGCACGAAAACGAAGGCGAAGATAAGCGTGTAGAAAGCATATTGCTTCCTCGTTTGGACACGGGTTCGACTCCCGTCAGCTCCACAGTTTAATGTAGTGGCATCACACTCGGTGGTGTCACTACATTCTTTTTATGCCCCTTGCTATGCCCCTGAATATGGGCTTGCATATTTAGAGAAATAGTCGTACTTTTGCGTCCGATTTGAGCGGTCGCGCTGAGGACTGCATATGATAGATGCATTCCACGGGCAAGCTGTGATGGGCTGCCGTGGCGTGACAGCGATTTTCCAACTCTGATAGCGAGTATCCGCCGCTCTGGCGGGTGCTGCCGTGTGCTTGGTCAACCACGTAAAAAACAAGGAACAATGCCGGCCGGGCTGTCTTCTGACTCCCCGGCGAGGCTTACACAGATGGTATAGTTTCACGATTGTATCGTTAGTCAATCTTTGGGGAGTAGCGCATCGCTTATTCATCGTGCCTGTCGCCGTCTTCGGCGGAGTGCGGTGTTTTCCCTTTCGCATTGCACTTATTTTGTGTATCGTCCTATGGCAGTGCGCTGACGCGGCGCGCTCTTTCCTTGCGGAGTTCTCGTCCCGTTGCGGATGCGCTCCTGACCATCGTTTACTTGGTAAATAAAGGACTATGAAACGCAGTTATTCGGCTTTTTTCCTTATGCTCGCCATAGTGTGCAGCGTCTGTCTTGTCATATCGAACATATTGGCGGTCAAGCAGTTCGATATACATCTGCCGTGGCTTACTCTGACTTCGACCGCAGGTCTGCTCATCTTCCCCCTCTCCTACATCATCAATGACTGTATATGCGAGGTGTGGGGATACCGTAATATGCGCCTCGTTATATGGATGTCCTTTGCCACCAATCTGTTGGCCGTCGTGATGTTCCAGCTTTCCGTGGCGTTGCCGCCGTCGCCGCACTGGACTGCCATGCAGGAAGGCTATGCTGCTACGCTTGCGCAGACCCCGCGCATCATGCTTGCCAGTCTTGCGGGCTTCCTTGTCGGTTCTTTCCTCAATGCATTAATAATGAGCAAGATGAAATTGCGCCAGCGCGGGCGGCACTTCTGGCTACGCGCCGTCGTCTCCTCTCTTATCGGCGAGGCGGGCGATACCCTCGTGTTCACTTGCTTGGGTTTCATAGGGGTAATACCTATAGGGACGGTGTTTGTCATTGTGGCCACAGAAACAGTGCTGAAGACTGCATACGAGGTGCTGATACTTCCCGTGACCACGCTCGTGGTCAGATATGTCAAAAGACGCGAGAATGAGGACATTTACGATGAGGGAATATCGTATAACCCATTCAGTTTCAAAGGATAGTAAAAACATAAGACATACAACTATGAACAAGGATGCAGTGGTGGTTTTCAGTGGCGGGCAGGACTCGACCACTTGCCTTTACTGGGCAAAACATGAGTTCGCCAAGGTCTATGCGCTCTGTTTCTCCTACGGGCAGAAGCATTCGGCTGAAGTAGCCGTAGCTCAGTCTATTGCTGGTGAGGCGGGTGTGCTGTTCCGTCTGATTGATTTGCCGTTCATCGGCGGGTTGGCTCATAACTCTTTGACTGACACGGATATGAAAATGGATGATGATGTGCCGCAAGGCGGTGTGCCGAACACTTTCGTCCCCGGGCGTAACCTCTTCTTCCTGAGCATTGCGGCTGTAGTGGCGCGGGAGCTTGGCGCGGCTAACATCGTGACCGGGGTGTCGCAGACTGATTTCAGCGGCTATCCTGACTGCCGAGACAATTTCATCAGAAGCCTCAATGTGACGTTGAACCTCGCCATGGAGAGCCAGTTTGTCATCCACACCCCGCTGATGTGGAGAGACAAGCGCGAGACTTGGCGCATGGCGGATGAACTTGGCGTATTTGACATCGTGAGGGAGAGGACGCTCACTTGCTACAACGGCGTGGTTGGCGACGGCTGCGGCCATTGCCCGGCTTGCAAGCTGCGTAGGCGCGGACTTGAAGAGTATTTGAAAGAAAGGGGATTATAAATCAGGCTGACGGTTATGTACGAGATAAGGAAAAGGATAGAGATTTCAGCGGCGCATAGGCTTGTGCTTGACTATGAGTCGAAGTGCGGCGATTTGCACGGGCACAACTGGGTCATTGACCTCTTGCTGCGTTCGGAGAGCCTCGATGCTAACGGGATGGTGATGGATTTCACCGAGATAAAGCGGCGCATTGTCGATTTGCTTGACCACAAGGTGCTGAACGATGTGGTGGACTTCAACCCCACGGCAGAGAACCTTGCCAAGTTCATCTGTGACAGGTTGCAGCCCTATTGCTGCCGTGTGGACGTACAGGAGAGCGAACACAACACGGCATCATATATAAGATGATATGGACGGCGGAATGGTCTGTGTCGGGTCACGGTCTAAAGACGATGGCATGAATGGTACGGCGCACCGCTACCGTGTGGTTGAGATTTTCCGCAGCATCGATGGCGAGGGGCGTAGGGCGGGCATGACGGCGCAGTTCGTGCGTCTGGCAGGGTGCAACCTGCGCTGCTCATATTGCGACACCGCATACGCCCTCTACGGCGAAAAGGAGAAGTGCGTATACACGGAGATGACGGCGGACGAGATAATAAGGTGC
Organism: Candidatus Aphodosoma intestinipullorum; assembly: GCA_017694515.1. Taxonomy (GTDB): domain Bacteria; phylum Bacteroidota; class Bacteroidia; order Bacteroidales; family Paludibacteraceae; genus Aphodosoma; species Aphodosoma intestinipullorum. The sequence goes on along the minus strand of JADIMV010000134.1, from coordinate 10,796 downwards.
CTTGATAACCAGCCGAGGCGCATAACGCTGACGGGAGGTGAGCCGTTGGCTCACAAGGGTGTGTATGATTTGTTAAGGCGTTTTTCTTCTGCTGGCTATGAGATTAATGTGGAAACTAATGGGGCTGTGCCAATCGCCCCGTTGTGGGAAGCGGGGTTAAGAGAGACTGTCTTCTGTACTGTGGACTATAAGCTGCCGTCGAGCGGCATGGAGAGACACATGCTGATGGACAACTACCTATGCCTCAGTGCACAGGACGTGGTGAAGTTTGTAGTTGGCGATGATGGAGATATAGACCCTATGCTCTCATTGGTGCATCGTATGTTGCTGCATTATGGGAGCTTTGAGTCCATGCCGCAGATATACATCGGCGCGGTGTGGAAACAGTACGACGCGCGGCGCATAGTGGAACTTATGCTTGATGAGCCGCTGCTCTCAGGAGCGCACATGCAGTTGCAGATGCACAAGTTCATCTGGTCGCCGGACGATAGGGGAGTGTGAAGCCTATAAATAAAAAAATGGAATATACTTATGGATAAGGAATTGGGCAAGCAACTGTCCCTGCTGGGACACAAGACAGACTACAGACAGGACTACGCGCCGGAGGTGCTTGAAGCGTTTGACAATCGGCACAGGGAGAATGACTATTGGGTGCGGTTCAACTGTCCTGAGTTCACGAGCCTGTGTCCCATAACGGGTCAGCCCGACTTCGCGGAGATAAGGATTTCTTACATCCCCGATGTTAAGATGGTGGAGAGCAAGAGCTTGAAACTCTATCTGTTCAGTTTCAGGAACCACGGCGCGTTCCATGAGGACTGCGTGAACATCATCATGAAAGACCTCATCCGTCTCATGGATCCGAAATATATCGAGGTGACAGGATTTTTCACTCCGCGTGGCGGTATTTCGATATATCCTTACGCCAATTATGGCCGGAAAGGGACGCGCTATGAGCAGCTGGCGCGGGAGAGGCTGGCCTCATATCAGGGGTGAATGTAGGAAGTGCGTTATTTAATCCATTGATTGATAGCGTATTGTGGATATTTTTCTGTCGGCTGTCAAATTTTATAAAAAAGATTGGGTTTAGAGTGCTTGGATATTGGATTTATATCTAAATTTGCATCGTTTTTAAGCACGATGGGAACATGGATTTGTTCTGGGTTTCACCCGTATAGGACAGTTGATTATATGAGTAACACAAATATTTGTCCACTTAAATTTTTTTGAAGATGAAAAAGTTAGTAATGTTCGTTGCAGTAGCTACTATGGTAGCATTTGCATCATGCGGAAACAAGTCAGAAAAGGCAGAATGTACAGAAGAGGCTCCTACTACTGAGGAGGTCGCTCCTGTAGCTGCTGAAGAGGTTGCAGTAGAGGAAGTTGTTGCTGATTCTACAGCAGCTGTTGCAGACAGCGCAGCGGTAGTTGAGGAGACTGTCGTTGCTGAAGAGGTCGTAGCAGAGTAATTCGTTGACACCTGCGCCCCGCCGTTTTTCAGTCATCCATTTGACGCGGCTGTGTATGCGGCAGTTGTTATCGGGCTTTTATACTTGTAGCTTTTGAAAGGAGACGTTCCATCCGTTGGAATGTCTCCTTTATGTTTCCCCGATGGATGATGACCGTGCAACGGGGCTGTGCATGCGCCTGTGTGGCATCCGTTGTGAAAAATATAGTTAAAACAAGTTCGCGGAAAGTATTTTCTTTTAGTCAAGGTATTGTCATTCTGTAATAATCTGTATCTTTGTTTCATAAAGATAGAAGTGCGTTTCGGCATTGACAGCAGGCTTGTCTGATTGCCATTGCGTACACTATTCGCTATTGTACATGTAGGATGTCTGCATATTTCTGTGTGAGGACAGCCGTGATAATTATAAGGATTAAATCCGTTTTCTGTAATAAACCGATTCTTTTATGTTGCGTATAGCTATACAGTCGAAGGGCAGGATGATGCAGGAGTGTATCGACCTTTTAGGACGTGTAGGGGTGGAACTTACTATTAGGGAGGCGAACCCCTCATTGGTTCGTTCAAGTAATTTTCCTGCCGAGGTGGTTTTTCTTGAAAAAGAGCGCATCCCGGAGTGTGTTGCCAATGGGGTGGCTGATGTCGGCATAGTGGGAGAGTACCTTGCCAAGATGTATCACACGCCGCAAGAGTGCATTGTAAAAAAGCTGGGCTTTGACCGGTGTACCATATCGTTGGCTATACCCCGGGACATAAAATATAAGGGCATCGAGTGGTTCATAGGCAAGAGCATAGCTACTCCATATCCTGAACTCGTGGCGAAGTTTCTCCGTTCGAGGAATATCAAGGCAACGCTTCGTTCTATGCGCGAGGGGGTATACAAAGCTCCGAAACTCGGTTTGGCTGAGGCCATTTGTGACAGGGTGCATTCCGGAACCATGCTTTTTAGCGAGAACTTGAAAGAAGTGGAGACGGTCATGACATCCGAGGCGGTTCTGATTGTGACGAACGAGCTCTCCCCATCCAAGAGCATGATACTCGATGAGTTTGTACAGCGTATAGATGCAGTACAGAATGCTGTGGGCAAGAAGTTTGTTATGATGCATATAGAGAAGCGGTATCTCGACCGTGTACTTGACATACTGCCCGCGCTGAAAAGCCCGATGGTGACCCCGATAGCTGATGACGAATGGGTAGGGGTAAGCACTGTGATGGATGAGACACGCCTTTGGGACATAATCGAGAAGCTGAAGATGTACGGTGTGGAGAATATGGTGATTATCCCGATTGAGAAGGTGATTTACTGACCGGGCGCGGCACAGTTTTTGAAACATGATGAACTGAGGGGGGCTGTTTCTCCCGAATTAAATCCTATTGTATATGCAGACAATTGACAATTTCAATTTCGCTGGAAAGAAGGCGTTTGTACGTGTGGACTTCAATGTCCCTGTCGATGAGAATTTTAACATAACGGACGACACCCGCATCATGGCGGCCATGCCGACACTGAAAAAGATTTTGGCGGACGGCGGAAGTCTTATAATCGCGTCGCACATGGGGCGTCCGAAAAAGAATCCCGATGAGAAGTATTCATTGAGACATATATTGAAGCACGTGAGTGATGTCCTTGGTGTGGAGGTGAAGTTTGCCCCTGATTGTGCTAAGGCGGCCGATGTGTGTGCGGCATTGAAGCCAGGCGAAGCCTTGATGCTTGAGAACTTGCGTTTCTATGCAGAGGAAGAGGGCAAGCCGCGCGGCCTTGCCGATGATGCGACTGACGAGGAAAAGGCTGCGGCCAAGAAAGCCGTCAAGGCAGCTCAGAAAGAGTTCGCTAAGCTGCTCGCATCGTATGCCGACTGCTATGTGAACGATGCCTTCGGAACGGCTCATCGGGCGCACGCCTCGACTGCACTGATGGCTGAGTATTTCGCTCCCGAAAACAAGATGTTCGGCTATCTGATGGAGAAGGAAGTGAACGCCGTGGAGAAGGTAATGGCGCATACTGTACGCCCGTTTACTGCTATCATGGGTGGCTCTAAGGTTTCGTCCAAGATAGATATAATAGAGAATTTGCTCACGAAGGTTGACAATCTTATCATTGCCGGCGGAATGACCTATACGTTTGTTAAGGCTCTCGGGGGCAAGATAGGCCAGTCCATCTGTGAGGATGACAAGCTGGATTTGGCTCTGTCGATACTCGATAAGGCTAAGAAGAACAATGTCAACCTTGTACTCGCGACGGATGCCAAGATAGCTGACAACTTTTCGAATGATGCCAATACAAGGTTCGTTGCGGTGAACGAGATACCTGACGGATGGGAGGGTATGGACATAGGACCGGAATCGGAAGCGGCGTTTGCCGAGGTGATAAAGAAGTCCAAAACCATCTTGTGGAACGGGCCGACCGGAGTCTTTGAGTTCGATAATTTCACGGGTGGTTCACGCGCTGTGGCGGAAGCGGTTGCTGAGGCTACTGCGAACGGGGCATTCTCGCTTGTCGGAGGCGGTGACTCTGTGGCCTGCATAAACAAGTTCGGTATGGCTGACAGGGTAAGCTATGTATCTACTGGTGGCGGTGCGTTGCTTGAGGCGATAGAGGGTAAGACGCTGCCCGGAATAGCGGCGATAAAAGGATAATGCAGTCCTGTCTGTCCGACAGACATGGCGCATATATATAAATAAAAAGTCAGGCCGTCCATCCACAGATGAACGGCCTGACTTGTATAATCGGTTTTTCCGCATTGTCCCTGCTGTTAGTGCGGCGGTATTTGTCGCTTGGCAGTCACTGCCTTCGGCTATATGTCTTCACAGTACATTCCGTCCGATCCAATAGATTATGATTACGGTCAGTACTATCCATACTGCACGCCCGGAGTACAGTCTGTCCCGCACAGTACACATAAGGCGCGAGCGGCGGAATGAGAGTTCGGCTATAAATCCGAGGATAATATATGGCACAGCGATGACCAGTAGCGGATTATAGTCCCATGCCCTGATAATATCACCGTGCAGCAGTGCGTGTATGGCACGTTGCGACCCGCATCCCGGGCATTCATACCCTGTCAGCATCAGAAAAGGGCATCGTGGAAATACGCCTGTTTCTGCGGGGTTGAAGAGGAAAAGCACTGACCCGACTATGACAACTGCTATGGCGGCTGCCGCATAAAACCACTCGCATCTATTGGATGTCATAGATGTACAAGAACTCAACACACGTATGAATACATCGTACTCATACGTCGTATGTTATTTATCTTGGGGGGTTAGAGGTCGTAGAGAGCCCCCGTGGACATTAGTGCCGCCCCGCCCAATACCGTATAGAACAGTATTGTCGCTATAAAGACTACTACTCCGCAGATGAGGCTTACCCACATCCATGTACGTGCGTTTTTCGATGCCGATAGCGAACGCGCATAGTCCCCGGCATAGTATGCCGAATCGACTGATGCTGCGTAGACAATGGATACTATGCCGCACGGCAGACAGCAGAATATGGTGACAAGGATAGCCCAAACAAGATAGTTGTTAGGCTTTTCCATACGGTCTTCTGCTCTGAAACAACTTTCTGTTATCTCACCGCAATTTGGACAGCGGGTCATGCCGTCAGGTATCTCCGCCCCACATTTTGAACAAAACATATCACGTTAGCTTTAAGGTTAAACATTCAATATACGAAGGTAGTATAAATATTTTGAAAATAAAAGTATGACGTAATAAAAAACAGGGCTGTCGGTACAGCCCTGTTTTTTTTTATTTTGATATCCTGCGCCCGTCAGCGTTTCTCTACTGACATTCTTACAGTATAGTCATCGAAATCAAGTTCCTGCGCGTCAGCAACCTGCTCTTCCAGAAGAATGTCCTCTGCGAGTGTCTGCGAGGCTATATACTGCTTGAAATTTCTGACCGCATCGGCAATCTCATCGCGGCGTTCCATCCGGACTACTATTTTGTCTGTGATTTCATAGCCGTTCGACTTGCGTATGTTCTGTATGCGGTTCACGAGTTCGCGGGCCACGCCTTCCTGACGGAGTTCCTCTGTCACTGTGACATCGAGCGCGATGGTGAGCGTACCCTCGTTCGCCACGAGCCAGCCAGGCATATCCTCCGTGGCAATCTCTACATCGGAAAGCTCCACTGTGACATCACCGCCCGGCAGGTTAAGCTCCATCCGTCCCTCACGTTCTATCTGGGCGATGCGTTCCTGCGAGAACGAGCCTATCTCGGCGGCTATCTCCTTCATCTGCTTGCCGTATTTCTTGCCGAGTGTCTTGAAGTTAGGCTTGATGCGTTTCACGAGTGACACTGTGGAGTCCTCCTCCGTAACTATCTGGAGCTCTTTCACATTGACCTCTGTCTTGATGAGGTCTGCCACATACCGTAGCTGCTCCATGGTCTTCTTGTCCGGAGCGGGTATAACGGCGCGTTGCAGCGGCTGGCGCACCTTCTTGTCCGCTTTGCGGCGGAGTGCGAGTATCATGGACGACGACTGCTGTGCAAGCCTCATGCACTCTTCGAGGTTCTTGTCTATAAGCGTCATGTCTGCCGTCGGAAACTCGGCGAGGTGTACCGACTCCGCGCTCTCTTTGCCTGTGGCTGCCACAAGGTCGGTGTAGAGCTGGTCGGCGAAGAAAGGCGCGATGGGCGCCATGAGCTTCGCCACATTGAGCAGACAAGTGTATAGGGTCTGGTATGCGGACAACTTGTCCTGCGAATACTCTCCGCCCCAGTAGCGTTTGCGGTTCAGGCGTACATACCAGTTGGAGAGGTTCTCTCCGACAAAATCGGCTATGGCACGCCCTGCCCGTGTCGGCTCATAGTTCTCATAATGCTCTGTCACTTCGGCAATAAGGGAGTTGAGCAGTGAGAGTATCCAGCGGTCTATCTCCGGACGTTCGCTCACGGGTACATCCGCCTCCCGGTATTCAAAGCCGTCCACATTGGCGTAGAGGGCGAAGAATGAATACGTGTTATACAGCGTCCCGAAGAATTTGCGGCGTACTTCGTCTACTCCCTCGGCATCGAATTTCAGGTTGTCCCACGGCGATGAGTTGGTCATCATGTACCACCGCAGCGGGTCTGAGCCGTACTTCTCTATCGTCGAGAACGGGTCTACGGCGTTGCCCAGTCGCTTGGACATCTTGTTGCCGTTCTTGTCGAGTACCAGACCGTTGGAAATCACGTTCTTGAATGCCACTGAGCCGAACACCATTGTCCCTATGGCGTGAAGCGTGAAGAACCATCCGCGTGTCTGGTCCACACCCTCGGATATGAAGTCGGCGGGATAGACTTTGCGCGAGTCGAACGCCTCCTTGTTTTCGAACGGGTAGTGTATCTGCGCGTATGGCATCGCTCCCGAGTCGAACCACACGTCTATCAGGTCGCTCTCCCTCTTCATCGGCTTCCCGCTTGGGCTGCACAGTATTATGCCGTCCACATACGGGCGGTGCAGGTCTATGTTCTTCGTGCTGTAATTCTCTTCCGACATATCGCCGACGCGGAAATTCCCGTACGGGTTCTTAGTCATGAAGCCCGCCTTTATGGACTTCTCTATCTCGTCCATCAGCTCCTTGACAGAGCCTATGCACATCTCCTCCGTGCCGTCCTCTGTGCGCCATATCGGCAGCGGCGTGCCCCAATAGCGCGAGCGCGACAGGTTCCAGTCTTGGAGGTTCTCAAGCCATTTGCCGAACCTCCCCGTCCCTGTCGACTGCGGTTTCCAGTTGATTGTGCCGTTCAGCCTTATCATCTCCTCGCGGCACGCCGTGGTGCGTATGAACCAGCTGTCGAGAGGGTAGTAAAGCACCGGCTTGTCCGTCCGCCAGCAGTGCGGATAGTTGTGCGTGTGCTTCTCTATCCTGAACGCCAGTCCCTGAGCCTTCAGCATGAGGCTGAGCGCAATGTCCAGTGTCTCGTCCTGGTCGGTCAGCTCCGGGTCGTAGGCGTTCTTCACGAACCTTCCTGCGTATTTCCCATACTCCTCCACATTGACCCGCTCCCTGACAAACTCCTCGTCCAGATCCTCTATCTTGAAGAACTTGCCCGTCAGGTCTACCATCGGGCGCGTCTCGCCTTTCTTTGTTGTCATGGTCAGTCCCGGCACTCCTGCTTTCTTCGCCACGAATGCGTCGTCCGCTCCGAACGTCGGCGCGATGTGTACTATGCCCGTACCGTCCTCTGTCGTAACATAGTCGCCCAATATCACCCTGAACGCCCCCTCTCCCGGGTTCACCCACGGGATAAGCTGCTCATAGCGCGTGCCGACAAGGTCTGTACCCATACAGCTGCCGACCACTCTGTACGGCACCATCTTGTCTCCCTGTTTGTATTCCTCCATCGGCAGTTCCGCCGCCTTGGGGTTGAAATACGCGCTGAGCAACGCTTTGGCTATGATGTATGTAGCCGGTTCGCCCGTATATGGGTTGAAGCTCTTCACTGCGAGATACTCTATCTTCGGTCCCACGCACAGCGCGGTGTTCGACGGCAGTGTCCACGGCGTAGTTGTCCATGCGAGGAAATAGAAGTTCTCCCCCAGACCCTTGAACGGTGCGACATCGCCGATGACCTTGAACTGCGCCGTGCAAGTCGTGTCCTTCACGTCGCGGTAGCACCCCGGCTGGTTCAGTTCATGCGTAGAGAGGCCCGTGCCCGCTGCGGGCGAATACGGTTGTATGGTGTAGCCCTTGTAAAGCAGACCCTTGTTGTACAGCTGCTTGAGCAGCCACCACAGCGTTTCGATATATTTGTTGTCGTATGTGATGTACGGGTGTTCCATGTCCACCCAGTAGCCCATCTTGTGCGTGAGGTCTTCCCACTCCTTCGTGTACTTCATCACATCGCTGCGGCACGCGGCGTTATACTCGTCTACAGAGACTTTCTTTCCAATGTCCTCCTTCGTGATGCCGAGCCGTTTCTCCACGCCCAGTTCCACCGGAAGCCCGTGCGTGTCCCATCCCGCCTTGCGCTGCACCTGATATCCCCGCATCGTCTTGTAGCGGCAGAACGTGTCCTTGATTGTCCGCGCCATCACATGGTGTATCCCTGGCATACCGTTGGCCGACGGCGGTCCCTCGTAAAACACAAACGACGGCGCACCGTCCCTCAACGCTATGCTCTTGTGGAACAGGTTCTTCTCGTCCCACTCCTTCAGCATCCGGCTGTTCACCTCCGAGAGGTTGAACCCTGTATACTCCTTAAACTTCTTCATAAAACCATATATAGTGAACCGTCACCGCTGCCGGTCTTTTTCCGTACCCCTGCGGCGGGACATTATAACGCGCAAAATTACAACAAAATACCCGTACTCCAAAATCCCGTACTTCGCATGTTTCTCCTCTCCTGACGGATTCCGCTTCCGAGCCGTCCGCCGCTTCATCTCTCCCTATTGAAACACGTAGGTTCAACCAATCTTCAAGCCATCCTCCCTTTGCGAAACACGTACTTTCCCCTTATCCTCTCCCTGTCCCTCTCATAGCATCCCGTAGTGCAGCAGTGCCTGCACTATGCCGTCCTCGTCCACCGTCCCTGTCGTATAGTCGGCTGCCGCCTGCACCTCTTTCGATGCATTGCCCATCGCCACACCCACAGCCGCGTGGCGCAGCATCGGTATGTCGTTGCCTCCGTCTCCGAAAGCCATAGTCTCCGAAATATCTATCCCGAAATGTCTTATCACGTGGTCTATCCCCGCCCCCTTGTTGATGTGCCTCATGTTCACGTCCGCAAATAGCGGTATCCACCGTGCCGCCGCACACTCCGGCAGCGTCTCCCGCAGCAGCTCCGCCGTCTCCGCCTCATCGAGGAACACACACAGCTGATACACGTCCTGAGCCATTATCTCGTCCATCCCCGCCACTCTCGGGCGCGGTATATTGATATGCTCCGCCAGCCACTCCACCGACGGGTGTTCATAGTTCAGCAGCATCTCCTTGAACGCCATGAACGCTACGGGAAACGGCCTATCTTCCAGTCTCTTCCGCAATGTTTCCATATAATGCTTCGGTATCGGGTCGGAATATATCACCTGCCTCTCCCTGTCCGTGCAGCACGCCCCGTTGTAGGTCACATACCCGTCAAACTCAATGTGTTCCACCGCGTTGAGCATCGCCAGCATCCTCCCCGTGGCGATGAACACCTTCACGCCTGATGCACGCAGTTCCCCTATCGCCTCCTCTACGGCGGGCGACACTCTGTGCGTGGCGAACGACACCAATGTGCCGTCTATATCTAAAAATACAGCCTTGTATTTCCTCATTTCAGTAGTCCTTTTATCCATCTGACCCACTTGTACGGCGGGTATTTCACAGGCAGCTCCACCCTCTTGTTCGACACCAGCACCGCTTTCCGGTGCGTAAATGCCTCGAATGTGCGGCGGTGATGGTACGCGCCCATGCCGCTGTTCCCCACGCCGCCGAACGGCAGATGCGGATTGGCGATGTGCATTATCGTGTCGTTCACGCACACTCCGCCTGACGATGTGCGGCCTGTGACGCGCCGCGCCGTCCCCCTGTCGCCGAAGTAGTAGAGCGCGAGCGGCTTCTCGTGGCTGTTGATATACTCTATGACGCTTTCTATCGTCTCGAATTCCATCACGGGCATGACTGGCCCGAATATCTCCTCCTGCATGATGTCGGAGTCCGGGCCTATGCCGTCGATGAACGTTGGGGCAATGTACCGCTCTCCCATATCGTACTCCCCGCCGATAACCGTCTCTCCGTCAGACTTCAGCAGGCGCACGAGCCTCTTCATGGCCTTCTCTGAGACAATGCGCGGGTATATCGGCGACTCCATCGGGTTCTCCCCGTAGAACTCCTTGATATATTTCCGCGCAGCCTCCATAAACCGTTCTTTCACATCTTTATGGATGAACAGGTAGTCGGGGGCGATGCAGGTCTGTCCTGCGTTCAGGGTCTTGCCCCACACGGTGCGTTTGGCAGCCATCTCCACATCGGCTGTCCTGTCTACTATGCACGGGCTTTTGCCTCCGAGTTCCAGCACCACCGGCGTGAGGTGCTTGGCCGCGGCCTCCATGACTACGCGCCCGAGGCTTGGACTGCCCGTGAAGAAGATTATGTCGTAGCGTTCCGCCAGCAGTGCCGTGTTCACTTCCCGTCCCCCGCGGAAATAGGCTATATATCGTTCGTCAAATGTCTCTTTGACAATGCGCTCCATCACCTCATCCACGTGAGGGGTATATGGCGATGATTTCAGCACTGCTGTGCAGCCCGCCGAGATAGCCCCCACGAGCGGTGTGAATAGTAGGTTGACTGGATAGTTCCACGGTGCGATAATCAGTGCCGTGCCGAGCGGTTCGGCCGCGACATGGCTCCGCGACGGCAGC
>JADIMV010000133.1 GCA_017694515.1 Candidatus Aphodosoma intestinipullorum | reverse complement strand
AACCATCACACTCGCTGACGGGCGCACCATCACCATCGAGACCGGTAAGCTCGCCAAGCAGGCCGACGGGGCTGTGATGGTGACAATGGGCAAAACCATGCTGCTCGCAACGGTGTGCAGCGCGAAAGAGGCGGTGCCGGGCACGGACTTCATGCCGCTCTCTGTAGACTACAAAGAGAAATTTTCTGCCAACGGACGCTTCCCCGGCGGATTCACACGCCGCGAAGGCCGTCCTTCCGACTATGAGATATTGATTTCTCGCCTCGTGGACAGGGCTCTGCGCCCCCTCTTCCCCGATGATTACCACGCGGAGACATTCGTCAACGTGACACTCTTCTCGGCCGACGGCATAGATATGCCGGACGCACTGGCCGGACTTGCCGCATCGGCGGCTCTCTCGGTATCCGACGTGCCGTTCCACGGCCCGATTTCAGAAGTCCGCGTAGCACGCATCGACGGCGAGTTCGTCATTGACCCGACTTTCCAGCAGCTCGAGAACGCCGACATGGACATCATGGTGGCCGCCACGCTCGACAACATCATGATGGTAGAGGGCGAGATGAAAGAGGTATCCGAGGCCGACCTGCTCAACGCCATGAAGGCCGCCCACGAAGCCATCAAGGTACACTGCCAGGCTCAGCTCGAACTCATGGAGGCTGTAGGCAAGGAGAAGCGCGTCTACTGCCACGAGGAGAACGACGAGGAACTCCGCCGCGACCTGCATGAAAAGACATACGAAAAGACCTACGCGCTCGCAAAGTCTTGCAATACGGACAAGCACTCCCGCGAGGCCAATTTCGAGGCCGTGCGCGAGGAATATAAGGCACAGTTCACGGAAGAAGAGCTCGAGACGAAAGCCCCGCTCATCGACCGCTACTACCACGACGTGGAGAAAGAGGCCATGCGCCGCGCCATACTCGACGAGGGCATACGCCTCGACGGCCGCAAGACCACGGACATACGCCCCATCTGGTCCGAGGTAGGCTATCTGCCTGGCCCCCACGGCTCGGCCATATTCACTCGCGGCGAGACACAGTCGCTCAGCACTGTGACACTCGGCACTAAGCTCGACGAGAAGATAGTGGACGAAGCCATCATCTGCGGCAAGGAGCGTTTCCTTCTCCACTACAACTTCCCGCCTTTCTCCACTGGCGAGGCGAAAGCCTCACGCGGGATAGGACGCCGCGAGATAGGCCACGGCAACCTCGCATACCGCGCACTCAAACCGATGATACCGGAGAACTACCCGTACGTGATACGTGTCGTCTCCGACATCCTCGAATCGAACGGCTCATCGTCCATGGCGACAGTATGCGCCGGCACACTGGCTCTCATGGATGCCGGTGTCCCCATCAAGAAACCCGTATCGGGCATAGCAATGGGTCTCATCTCCGAGAACAAAGGCACTAACTATGCCGTCCTCAGCGACATACTCGGCGACGAGGATCACCTCGGCGACATGGACTTCAAGGTGACAGGTACACGTGACGGCATCACGGCCACACAGATGGACATCAAGGTGGACGGCCTGAGCTACGAGATACTCGAAAAAGCCCTCAACCAGGCACACGACGGGCGCATGTACATACTCGACAAACTCGCCGAGACAATATCAGAGCCGCGTCCAGACCTCAAGCCGCACGCTCCGCGCCTCGTGACAATGATGGTGCCGAAAGAGCTCATCGGCGCAATCATAGGCCCTGGCGGAAAGATTATACAGGGCATACAGTCGGAGACCGGCGCGACCATCTCTATAGAGGAGATAGAGGACGGCGGCCGTGTGGAAATCGCGGCTACGAACAAGGAGTCGATAGACGCTGCGGTAAACCGCATACGCGCCATCGCCGCCATTCCGGAAGTCGGTGAGGTCTACAAGTCGAAAGTGAAGTCCATCATGCCGTACGGCGCATTCGTGGAGTTCATGCCCGGCAAGGAGGGTCTGCTGCACATCTCCGAAATAGACTGGCGCAGATATGAGACAATGGAGGAGACTGGCCTGGCCGAGGGCGACACGATTGACGTGAAGCTGCTCGACATCGACCCGAAGACCGGCAAGTTCAAGCTCTCCGCACGCGTGCTGAAAGAGAAACCCGAAGGGTACAACGAGAACGAACGCCGTCCGCGCCCAGAACGTGGGGAGCGTCGTCCGCGCCCAGAGCGTGGTGAGCGTCCTGAAAGGGGCGAACGCCGCCCGCGTCCCGAACGCGGCGAACGTCATGAACGGCGCGACCAGTCGTTTGACGAAGGTTCGGAATTTTAACTATATACAGACTGCATAAGGCTAAAGGGAAAATGCCCGCCATGGCCTGTGCAGCCTGTAACCCGCGCCCGTAGTTTAATGGATAGAATGAGGGATTCCGGTTCCCTTGGTTACGGTTCGATTCCGTACGGGCGTACATAATATATATATATATATATCACATATACTTTTTTCATTGACATGAGGGAGATGCTGAACAGGTATCGGTATCTCCCGTTGCTTTGAAAGGGAGTTTTAATTGATTGAAGCTCCTGCAACGGGCGGATACCCCAAGGCTCGTGTCAGACAACATAATACAGACAAACCGATGCTTAATATAGACCAGTTCAACCTCATGCTGATAATCATGACTGCCATAGCCGTGGTAATATTCATAGCCCTCTTTTTCGTCGAGGCTGGTTATGGCAAGATGATTTCCAAGAAGTGGGGTCCCGCTATCAACAATAAAGTAGCATGGTTCATCATGGAGTGCCCGGTTTTCATCACTCTGCTCGCCTTCTGGATTATGTCGCCGAGGCAGTGGGACATAGTACCACTCATCTTCTTCATCCTCTTCGAGATACACTATTTCCACAGGGCTTTTGTCTTTCCGTGGATGCTGAGGGGAAAGAACAAGATGCCGCTGACAATCACCGTGATGGGGATGATTTTCAACACGGTGAACGGATGGATGCAGGGAGAATGGATATTTTTCCTGTCTCCGGAGGGAATGTACAGCCCCGAATGGCTTAAGACACCGCAGTTCATAATAGGCACGCTTATATTCTTCGCTGGAATGATTATCAACCTCCAGTCAGATTATATCATACGCCACCTGCGCAAGCCGGGCGACTCGAAGCACTATCTGCCCAAGGGCGGGATGTATAACTACGTGACTTCGGCCAACTATTTCGGCGAGATAATCGAGTGGACTGGCTTCGCCATCCTGACATGGAGCTGGTCGGGCGTAGTCTTCGCTGTCTGGACCATGGCCAACCTCGTCCCACGCGCCAACTCTATCTACAAGCGTTACGCCGTGGAGTTCAAGGACGAGTTCTACGACAGGCCGCTCAAAAGGGTTTTCCCGTTCCTGTATTGAACAGACTTTGACATAATGCAATAGGCCGTGGTGACGACTGTCACCACGGCCTATTGCATTATAAGCGTATACGATGTTTAGCCAAAGTGGTCTGTGGAACGTGCGGAATAAAGCCTTTTTTGTTTACGCAGCAAGCTGTACATGGGAGAGTAAGGCGATGCAGGAAGGGCATGGTTTCCGTGAGATGAGGCGGAGGATTTCGAGATGTGCGTCAGCCGTTCATGATGGAGGGGGCGAGAGACTTCGGGGTCTCTCCGTTGGCGCTTCGGAGCTGCTTCGACGAGAGTACGTGTTTTTTTTACTTTAATTAATAGACAGAACTTGGGAATGTGGAGTCGAAAGGTGTATATTTACAATGAAAATGGATAAGGCGAGGTGTATGCGCATATGACTGTAATTGGCTTTGTAGGGTTTGTACTTTTTATAGCATTGGTTATCTTCATCAGATTGAAGAAACCGAAATGGAAAGGCAAATATTCCGAGAAACTTGTCAACGTCAAGCTATTGGAACTGCCTAAAGAATATACAGTGTTCAATAACCTCCTGTTTGAGAGAAATGGCCGTTCCTCTCAGATAGACCATATCGTTATTTCTCCTTATGGAGTTTTTGTTGTAGAGACAAAGGGATATAAAGGGTGGATATTGGGTGGTGAATATTCCGAAAAATGGACGCAAGTAATATACAAAAGCAAGTGTCAATTCTATAACCCAATAAGACAAAATGAGGGTCACGTCAGGTTTCTGCGGAATTTGCTAAAAACTTCTTTTGAGATACCTTTTATACCGGTTGTTGTTTTCAATAATGAAGCGAAACTCAAAATTCGCATAGAAGACCATATTGTTGTAAATCGTCGTGACTTAAAAAGGGTAATCAAGCGGTATAAAACAGTTGCCCTTAACAGTAAACAGATTAGCTGGATAGTACAGACAATTCAAAAGAACTCTGCCGTTGCGAATAGAGAGGGGTTAAAGCGTCATAAGAGTAATGTCAAACGTAGAAAGTACCAAACCGAACATGATATAAGACAAGGCATCTGTCCACAATGTGGAGGACAATTAGTCTTACGTCGCGGCAAATACAGTTCATTTTATGGATGTGCCAATTATCCTAAATGCAAATTCACTACAAACCGTTAATTGCATCAGGCAAGGCTTGTCCTGACGATTGCTATACTATCGTTGTAGCAGGATAATCTGTTGCTGTCAGCGGGTTTCACTATCTGGATGCGGTTGGCTTAAGAAGAAGACGAGTGACGCGGCCATAGGGCATGGGAGAGAAAGGCTGTACAGCAGGGCGAACCTACGTGTTTCACCGTTTGGAGGCTAGGGGAGGATAGGGCGAAAGTACGTGTTTCGCGGGCAGCGGATAGCCAAAGGATAGGGTGAACCTACGTGTTTCCGAGGAACAGGCTATACTGGGGGGATATGTGCAGCAGAAGAAAGCGGTCACACGGCCATATGGTATGCGAGCCGGGGAAAAACAGTCCGTCGAGAAACATTTTTTGGCACGGGGGTTGACATCCGATTGGATTTTTGAGTAACTTTGTCCCCGTTGTATCGGTCGGCGCGAGGTAGCCGACTGATACCTAAACGGATAAAGACGATGGAATCGAAACTTTTCACGCCCTACAAGTTAGGGCCGATAGAGCTGCGGAACAGGACTATACGTTCCGCCGCGTTTGAAAATATGGCCTACGGCAACCGCCCGTCGCAAGACCTTTATGACTACCACACAGCCGTGGCGCGGGGCGGTGTGGGGATGACCACAGTGGCGTACTGCGCAGTGAACAAGAGCGGAGTGTCGTTCGACGGGCAGCTGTGGATGCGCGAGGAGATTATCCCGGAGCTGAAACGGCTGACGGACGGCATACACGCCGAGGGGGCGAAGGCGAGCATACAGCTGGGACACTGCGGCAACATGACGCACCGCCACACGTGCGGGTGTATGCCCGTGGGCGCATCGGGCGGGTTCAACCTCTACTCCCCCACTTTCGTCCGCGCACTGAAGGAGCATGAGATAGAGGAGCTTGTGCGCGACTTCGGACGGGCTGTGAACATGTGCCGCGAGGCGGGGTTCGACTGCGTGGAGATACACGCGGGACACGGATACCTCATATCGCAGTTCCTCTCCCCGTATACGAACAAGCGGAAAGACAAGTACGGCGGCAGCCTCGAGAACAGGATGAGGTTCATGAAGATGGTGCTGCACGAGGTCATGCGCTGCGCTGGGGACGATATCGCCGTGGTCGTCAAGACGAATATGTACGACGGCTTCAAGAGCGGGATGCAGGAGGAGGAGTGCCTGACCGTGGCGAAAGAGATAGAGAAGTGCGGCGTTCACGCCATAGTGCTGTCGGCGGGGTTCGTGAGCAAAGCCCCGATGCACGTGATGCGCGGCGCGATGCCGCTGAAGACGCTGCGCTACTACATGAACCCGTGGCGTTACTGGTGGCTCAAATTAGGCATTGCGATGGTCGGCAGGCTGATGATACCAACAGTGCCGTTCAAGGAGGCGTATTTCCTCGATACGGCGAAGCATTTCCGCGCCGCGCTGAAGCTGCCGCTCATCTATGTGGGAGGTCTCGTGAGCCGCAAGAAGATAGACGAGGTTCTCGACAGCGGGTTTGAACTGGTGCAGATGGCGCGTGCCCTTGTCCACGACACTGACTTTGTGAACAAGATGAAAGCCGCCGACGAGACCTACCGCAGCGGGTGCAAGCACTCGAACTACTGCATAGGCCGTATGTACACCCTCGAGATGCGCTGCCACCACTGCGTGGCAAATATGCCCAAGTCGCTCCAGAAGGAGATTGACGAGGCGGAGGCTAACCTATAAAGAGAGGAGGGGACTATGTTGGCACTTGTTACAGGCGCAAGCTCAGGCATCGGGCTGATGTATGCGCGGGAACTCGCCCGCAGGGGGCATGACCTGCTGATAGTCAGCAATCAGGAGAAGGAAATCGTTGAGACGGCGGAGGCCATACACAAGGAGTACGGCGTGGGCTGCACACCGCTCTACCGCGACCTCGCGGCGGACGGGGCGGCTGAAGAGCTGTTCGCCTACTGCGAAGAGAAGAGGATGGAGATAGAGATACTCGTGAACAACGCCGGAGTGTTCTTCTTCAACCCCCTCACAGAGACCTCAGTCGGACGCATAGACCTGATGCTCAAACTGCACGTGATTACCGCCACGCACATGACCCGCCTTTTCGGGGGGGCAATGGCAAAGAGGGGACACGGCTACATACTCAACATGAGCTCCATGAGCGCGTGGATGGCCATGCCCGGCATATCCATATACAACTCCACGAAATCATACATCCTCAACATGAGCCGCTCGCTGTGGTATGAGTTCATGCCGAAAGGCGTGTCCGTCACGGCGGTATGCCCCGGAGCTGTCGATACTGGGCTTTACGGGCTGAGCCCCTACTGGAGGAGAGTAGCCGTAAGGCTCGGCATCAGTATGCCGCCGGAAAAGCTGGCAAAGAGAGGGCTCGACGCCATGTTCCGCCGCAAGAAGCAGGCCGTGCCGGGATGGATAAACCGCTGGCTCTTCATACCGCTGATAAAGCACCTGCCGGACTGGACGGTGTTCACGGTCATGAAAAGGTTGAAACAATTCCAGAAATAACAGCCTCCCAACGCCGAGACATTATGCTTGTAAAGACATACGCTGCCGCCATGCTGGGCATCGACGCACGCCTTGTGACCATAGAGGTGAACGTGTCGAAAGGCGTGAAGTTCTACCTCGTCGGACTGCCGGACAATGCGGTCAAGGAGAGCCACGAACGCATAATGTCGGCACTTCAATACAACAACATACCGTGGCCGCGCCGTCAGGTCATCATCAACATGGCTCCGGCAGACATAAAGAAAGAGGGAGCGGCCTACGACCTGCCGCTCGCCGTGGGGATGCTTGCCGCCAACGAGACCATCACGGGAGAGGATGTCAGCCAGTACATAATGATGGGCGAACTGTCTCTCGACGGCGCACTGCGCCCTGTCAAAGGAGTGCTCCCGATAGCCATCATGGCACGCGAGATGGGTTTCAAGGGGTTCATAGTGCCGAAAGAGAACAGCCACGAGGCCGCAGTGGTGAACAACCTCAACGTCTACGGGGCTGAAAGCATCACGGAAGTGGTGCAGTTTCTCAACCACGAGACCACAATAGAGCCTACACAGGTCAACACCCGTGAGGAGTTCGCCAAGGCCGACGAGCAGTTCGCGTTCGATTTCGCCGATGTCAAGGGACAGGAGTTCGCACGGCGTGCCATAGAAGTGGCGGCAGCAGGCGGCCACAACATACTCATGGTCGGCGCACCGGGGTCAGGCAAATCGATGATGGCGAAGTGCATCCCCTCCATCCTGCCGCCGCTGACTCTGCACGAGTCGCTGGAAACCACGAAGATACACTCCGTGGCGGGGAAACTGATGCGCGACGCGTCGCTCATCAAGAGCCGCCCGTTCCGCGAAGCGCACTCCACGGTGAGCGACGTGGCACTCGTGGGGGGCGGGGCTAACCCGCAGCCGGGCGAAATATCGCTGGCGCACAACGGGGTGCTCTTTCTCGACGAACTGCCGGAGTTCAAGCGTTCGGCATTAGAGGTATTGCGTCAGCCATTAGAAGACAGGCGTATAACAATCTCACGGGCAAAGTATTCCATACAATACCCTGCCAGTTTCATGCTTGTGGCGGCGATGAACCCATGCCCGTGCGGAAACTACAACAACCCGAACAAGGAGTGCACCTGCGCACCGGGCGTGGTACAGCGTTATCTTAGCCGCATATCCGGCCCGCTCCTCGACCGCATAGACCTCCACATAGAGGTCATCCCCGTGAGCAACGACAAGATGCTCGAATCCGCGCCGTCAGAGCCAAGCCGCGAGATACGCCGCAGGGTCATAGCCGCGAGGAACATACAGGGAGAACGTTTCAAGGACGAGACGGGCATACACTGCAACGCGCAGATGACCCCGAAGATGATGCGCAAGTACTGCCCGCTCGATGCGGAATGTACGAAAGTGCTGAAGACGGCCATCGAACGTCTGCACTTCTCCGCCCGCGCATACGACAGGATACTGAAAGTAGCGCGCACGATAGCCGACCTCGACAACAGCCCCCAAATAGCCCCGAACCATATACGCGAAGCATTGAGCTACAGAAATCTCGACCGCGAGAACTGGGGAGGATAAGCCCCGACGGCGTAAGGTAAAAGCATTGCCGCAACACACCATTGAGAATGTGTATGTGAAAAGGAGTGCGTATTATACCCTGTATGTATAGACATGACTGCCAGCCCGCGTTCACCGTGCGGAAAGCACAGCCACCAGCTTGCGCGAAACCATATCGCCGTCAGGGTGAACCGCCTCTACGAGAAGCACATAGATGCCTACCGCGAGCAGACGGCCATCCACAGTACCATCCCACACGATGCGCCCCGAAGCAAGCAGCAGCCCGCGTTCCGACACCATGCCGATACGCTCACCATTAGGAGAATAGACGCTGACGGAACAGAGGTAGCCGTCACGCGGGAGGGCATAGCATATCTCAAGCATATCCTCAAAACCGTCATTGTCCGGAGTGAAAGCCTCCCGCGTAAGCCAAAACAGCTTATCCGCACCATCCGCCGCATCCTGCTGCGTGACGCTGTGCGAATTAGGGCATCCCGGAGTGGCATAGCCCGCAGACGAAGCCGCGCTACGCCAATTCTCACCGCTCTCATCAAAACGCTCCGTATCAATCCGCTCCAACGCCACGCCCTCCGTGCTGTCAATCCACGGGTGATGCCAATCCTCAGAATAGGCCAAGGCGTCAATCACAGTCCCGTTACGCAGGATAAGCGCGAAATCACCATCAGCGGCGGCAAGCGGCACATCGGTCTGCACGCACAGGGCACTGTCGCACACGTTGTGATGCACGCGCAGAGAGGAGACATCGGGAGTCAGCACCGCATACTGGCACGGGAACATCAGGCTGGGTTGCGACGTTATCGCGTAATAGTCAGAGAGATATCCGTCATCATCATATCTTGCCAGATAGAGGTCAGAGAGGTCAACCACTTTCCCTGAGCGGTTATACAACTCGATATATTTCGGCGCGCCTGCGGCAGGACGGGGCATCACCTCATTTATGACAACATCGTAAGCCTCAGGCACAGAGGGCACCGCAACCCTCACGACAGTATCGGCCACGGCAAGGCCGGAGACATCGCGCACACCGGAGACAGAGAGCGTATATACCTCACCCTCATCCATCGGCTCTTGCAAAACGACATTGATGCTGTTCCGCTTCGGCTCTTCGGTATAGACATCGGTCACAGTAAGTCCTTCTGCCTCAATCTGCGGACCGGACGACGCGTCCAGCTCCTTGTCATAGAGAAGTACGATAAGCGTATCGGCAGGGATGCCGACAGAGAGAAGATGTGCGGGCAGTGTGTCGGGCTGCAAGCGGGCAACAGAATTGGGTCTGCCCGGCGTGCCGCCGCTGAGGTCAACGGACGGAGACCACAAAGTGCTGTCGCAACGCAGGTTATCGACATCATGCCGTTCGAGCGACCAGCCGCCGTCACGCTTGAAGCGGTCACGTCCGTACCACTCATCGCTGTAATCAAACCACGTGACAACATTCCCCTCAGCATCGGCAAGATATGTGACGCGCCCCTCGTTAATCAGCGCACGGAAATTCTTCACCGGCAGCACTTTGCCGTAGGCAGACATGGCCGAAGAGTCAGCAGCGGCGCACAATATGGCGTACTCCCCGGGCAAAAGCATACCGCGCTGCACAGTACCGTAATTGTCGCCGACAAAGAGCAGGTATCCAGAGAGGTCAGTCACACTGTCACTGCGGTTATACACCTCAACATATTCCACTTCGGGCAGGGCGACAGCCGGCGACGGGTCGGCCATTATCTCAGTAAACACCACGCCGTGACGATGTGGAGATGAGCCCGCGCCGTCAGGCCTGTCTTCTTCACCGTCAGGCTCATCGTCGCCTCCGCAACGGGCTTTGCCTTCTACAGAGACAGACTTTACGGCTATCAGATATTGCGACTCCGCACCCATCCGTACCCTGAAACCCGAGGCTACAGACGCGAATGTGGATGGGAACACCGCAGTACCGCCGTCATAATGCACGCCGCCAGCATCGCAAAGCAGAGACCAGCGGCCATCGCACTCACGTTCAACCCTTATTTTCAACGATGTAATGCCGTCATCGCCACTCTTTACAGGTTCGGTCATGAGCAATACACGCTCTTCGCCATCATTCTGGTATGCAAGAGAGACCCGCCCCGACACATCGGCACACTGGGCATAGAACGCCTCCTCGCCAGTAGTAAACAGAGAGGAGACCGAAGCCAGATAGAAGCGGAAAAAATTAGAACCGTCATCAGTAGTCCCGTAGCGCAACTCTATCTCCCAGACCGCCGAATCCAGTGCCGCCGACGCGTGAACAAGCGATGCCCCGTTTGTCTCAGGGGCATCGTAAAGCAGCTCACCAAGCGAAGGGTCATACCGGAAACGTCCCGTGTGAAGCTCCCAGCGGTCCTGCCACTCCCCATCGGAGAAATCGTCAGAGTACTGGGCGTACAGCGTACACGGGAAAGCGAGCGACAGCAAAACCGCGCACAGAGGCACGACATGACATAGCCCAGCCCGAGTCGGGCGGGGAAAGAGAGTTATCGTGACAGCACCTATTCTCACAACCTTCAGAATGTATTCCACTAAAAGCGGACGGATATGCCAGCCGCTTTTGTGTCCGACGTTAAATATCTTTCCCATAATTTTGCCAAGCGGATAGAAACAAGTAACTTTGCAATGATTAGTGCATTGCCTGTCGGCGCACTGAAATGTAAAGGTAGTATAAATATCCCGCATATACAAACGCCGCCGACACGCAAACGCCGGACCGACAACAAGAGGAGACATACGATGAAAGTAGCGATAGTAGGCGCAAGCGGCGCGGTAGGACAGGAATTTCTTAAGGTATTGGACGAGAGGAATTTCCCTGTGGATGAACTGACCCTTTTCGGCTCATCGCGCAGCGCAGGCAGGGAATACACATTCAAAGGCAAAAGCCACAAGGTCAAGGAACTGCGCCACGACGACAGTTTCAAAGGCATAGACATCGCGTTCGTATCGGCGGGAGCTTCGGTCTCAAAGGAATATGCCGAAGATATAACCCGTTTCGGTGCGACAATGATAGACAACTCCAGTGCCTTCCGCATGGAGGCCGATGTGCCGCTGGTAGTGCCGGAGGTCAACGCCGCCGACGCGCTCACACGCCCGCGCGGCATCATAGCTAACCCGAACTGTACGACCATACAGATGGTTGTCGCGCTGCACGCACTGGAGAGCATAGCGCACGTGAGACGCGTACACGTCGCCACATATCAGGCGGCGAGCGGAGCAGGCGCGGCGGCGATGGACGAACTGCGGCAGCAATATGCCGACATAGCGCAAGGGCGTGAGCCGAAAGTGGAAAAGTTCGCATATCAATTAGCGTATAACCTTATTCCTCAAGTAGATGTCTTCATGGACAACGGCTACACCAAGGAGGAGATGAAGATGTACAACGAGACACGGAAAATCATGCACTCCGACATAGAGGTGAGTGCCATGTGTGTGCGCGTGCCCTCACTGAGGGCGCACTCAGAATGCATCTGGGCAGAAACCGAACGCCCCGTCTCAGCAGAGGAGGCACGCAGGGCGTTCGAGGCGGCAGAAGGCATAGTCGTGGCAGACTGCCCGGAAAAGAGGGAGTACCCCATGCCGCTGTTCCTGTCAGGACGCGATGAGGTGTTCGTAGGGCGTATACGCAAGGATATATCGAATCCTAATGGGCTGACATTCTGGTGCGTAAGCGACCAGATAAAGAAAGGGGCGGCACTTAACGCCGTGCAGATAGCCGAATACCTGATTTCCACAGGGGACAAGTGAGGCAGGTCAGGCCAAAGACAAAACCAAGACATTAATCTATAATTATTCAAACGTCATAATCATGAAAAAACTTCTCCTGTCATTACCGCTGATGGCTACGCTGCTTTTCGCGGGCTGCAATGACAACTCGGACAACCGCTACCGGATAACCGGATATTCGGACATAGATTCGCTCAACGGCAAATGGGTATATATCTTCGAGTCGCTCGAAGCCCCTCTCCGCGCCATAGACAGCGCGAAAATAGACAACAACAAGTTCACACTCAGCGGGGTGTCACTCGTGCAGCCATACAAGGCTCCAATCATAATTACCAACGACGGCAGAATGCCGGTGCTGCCACTAATCGGGGCATATATTGTCGTGGAACCGGGAGAAATAGATGTAGTGATATCCGACGGCGGCAATATAGACATCACCGGCACGCCGCAGAACGACATGATATCGAAATGCGAGAACGCCATGTCGGACTTCGAGGAAGCGTGTGCCGACATATTGAAGCGCGACATATCACGTTCGGAGAAAAAGACAATGCTCCTCTCGGCGCGTGACATACGTAACAAGACCATGCTGAATGCACTAAAAGGAAACATGAACACGGAAATAGCTCTTGAGATTTTCCGACAGAAATACATGTACTTCGAGCAGGATCAACTCGACACGCTACTGGAGGAGATAAAGCCGGGGAACATCAATGATGAGGAGATGCAGATATACCAGTCGGCCAAGAATACGGCCATAGGAAAGCACTACACTGATTTCGCACTCAACGACCCGAACGGCAACGGAGTGAAGCTAAGCGATTTCGTCGGCAAGCACAGCTACGTGCTGATAGACTTCTGGGCATCGTGGTGCGGCCCGTGCCGACGCGCCATCCCGGGATTGCAGGAGATATATAACTCGACTACACGCGACAAGTTTGAGGTTGTCGCAGTCTCTCTCGACAGCGACAAGGATAAATGGGAAGCCGCCATACAGGCACACGGACTGAAATGGCCGAACATGGCATCACTCGATGCATGGCACTGCACATCAGCCAAGGACTACGCCATCACGTTTATCCCATCCACAGTGCTTATAGACAGCACAGGCACTATCGTTAGCCGCAACGCCAATATCGACGCGCTCAAGGTACTGGTGAAGTAAGATAGAGGCAAATCTGCCTTATACACCGAGCTCCGGTCATAGATTTGTGGCCGGGGCTTGTGTTTTTATTATGTGAGCACTATACATCACTGTTACAAGGGGAAGAGACAAGCTGCGGAAAGGGGTGCGGGCAAGAAAAGAACAGAAAGGCAGGGTGTGGTTAGCCGAGAGGCAGGACGAGAGTACGTGTTTTTAACTTATATTCAGCATAAACGTTCTAATGACCGATTCGGGTTTAATGTCAGACTGAGGCAGTTCCGCCGGAAGCGGCAGATGTGCGAGAAGGAACATTTCATAATGGAAAGGCTGAGGCTGCGACTGATTTTTTTGTATCTTTGCTTTGCGAAGATAGGATGCGTCTCAACAAAAGCCGTCAAACAAGTTTGCCGCTTTTGTATTCGACTTTCACTATCTTTGAGTGCCGGAGCACTCAAGATAGGATGCATCCCGGCAGTGCTATATGACACGACTGCCGTCGGTCATTACAACATATTTACTGTGTCATGTCATTATGCCAAGGCATACGCCAGACACAGTAAATATGTTGTAATGCAAAACTAGCGTTTTGCATATAGCACTGCACTCGATTTTCACTATCTTTGCACCGTGAAAACGGAACTGGCCATAGCATCATATCTTGACAGGCACGGATATAGTGCGCTGGATGTTGGAGCTGTCTTTTTCGACATGGACGGTGTGCTTTTCAACTCCATGCCCTATCATGCGGCTGCGTGGATGAGGGTGCTCAGCGAATACGGCATACCGTTCGGCGAACACGATGCTTATATGAACGAGGGGCGTACAGGTGCATCGACGATATGCGAGTATTTCGAAAAGTACAAGGGCAGGAAGCCGACTGACATGGAGATAGATGACATATACGCCAAGAAGAGCCTTTATTTCCGTGGAATCAGCAGGACCGAGAGAATTCCGCACGTGGGAGAGCTGCTCACAATGCTGAAACACGAAGACAAGAAGATATATGTAGTCACCGGGTCGGGACAGAAGTCGCTTATAGAGACGCTTGACCACCATTTCCCTGAGATTTTCGAGAGGGAGAAGATGGTCACGGCGTATGATGTAAAGATAGGCAAGCCTGACCCAGAACCGTACCTTATGGCTCTCAGGAAGGCGGACGTGACGGCGGACAAGGCTGTGGTCGTGGAGAACTCCCCGCTCGGCGTGAAATCAGGCTCGGCGGCAGGCATATTCACCATAGCTGTCAATACGGGGAAACTGAGCGACAGCGTGTTGTACAGCTACGGCGCGGATGTGGTTTTCCCGGACATGGAAAGCCTTATAAAGGAGTACGGTACAATATTCAAACATAGAGATCGCCAATGACTTACCATCACCACGTGAAGCAGCCGTTGTCGGCACTGATGGCAATATTGCTGCTGTCGGCCGTGTGGAGCCCGGCACTGTTTGCCGCAAGAGACACGACAGAAATAAGCACTGGGGGCAACGTAATGTCGCACCTGTTCCGCCCGGGAGACCCGTCGGCAGAGCCTGCAAAGGAAAGGCTTGACAAGAGAAAGATGGAGCCTATGGATTATGTGCCGCTGATACAGGGGACGGTACGCGCCAAATACGAGTATCAGCCAATCATGGACGCGCACCGCTTTCAGGTGCGTAACGTGAGGTTCGACATATCGGGATACGTCTGCCCGATAGTGGCATACAGGATAGAGTACGATTTCTGCGACAAGGGGGACGACAAGCTGACCAACGCATACATAAGGGTTTTCCCGGTAAAAGGTCTGGCCATGTCGCTCGGGGCGATAAAGTTGCCTTACGGCATTGAGAACGGGAGGTCGCCGCACAACTACTACTTCGCCAACCGTGCGTTTGTGGGGAAGCAGCTCGCCGCACTACGCGATGTAGGATTTACGGTCGGGTACACGCTCAAGGAGGTGTTCCCGTTCTCCATTGAGGCGGGAATATACAACGGCAGCGGTATAGCGGTACACGAGGAGTGGAGAAAGGAGTTCAACTATGCCGGGAAACTCGACATAAACCCGGCCCGATGGTTCAACGCCCGCTTCAGTTTCCTGAGCGACAAGCCGGAGGCGATACGCATGAATTATTACAACCTCGGCCTGTATTCCGATTTCTACGGCGTACATATAGAGGCGGAGGGGGTGTACAAGACGTATTCGCGCAACGCATTCGCCCCCACATACGGAGTCAACGCGTTCGTAAATTATGACCTGATGCTGCCAAAGGTATTTCACAAAATGTCATTCGCGGTGCGCTACGACATGATGAACGACAACAGTGAAGGACTGCTGCCTGACGACGGGACATCAGCATTACGATACGGCATCGATGACGCTATGCGCCACAGGGTCACGGGCGGGATAACGCTCAGTTTCGCCAAGCCGTTTGTCGCGGATCTGCGCATCAACTATGAGAAATATTTCTACCGCGACTGGTCGCTTGCCGATCCATCGGAACAGGACAAACTTGTAGTGGAGATAGTGGCACGGTTCTGACCGACTATTATAAAAACACAATATTCTAACTCAATAAATTCTATTATCATGTACAACGATTTTCAAAAGTATCTGGCTTCTGAACTCGCCTCAATCAAAGAGGCAGGTCTGTACAAAAACGAACGTTTGATCTGCTCGCCTCAGGGCGCCGAAATCACGGTTGCAGGCAAACAAGTGCTCAACTTCTGCGCAAACAACTATCTCGGGCTGGCCAACCATCCCGCTCTCATAGCTGCCGCAAAACAGGCAATGGACGAACGCGGCTACGGAATGTCATCCGTGCGTTTCATCTGCGGTACTCAGGACCGCCACAAAGACCTCGAAAAGGCAATAGCCAACTTCTTCGGCACGGAGGACACCATCCTCTACGCCGCTTGTTTCGACGCTAACGGCGGTGTATTCGAACCGCTCCTGACAGCCGAGGACGCCATCATCTCCGACGCGCTCAACCACGCATCAATCATCGACGGCGTGCGCCTCTGCAAGGCTCAGCGCTTCCGCTATGCCAACGCCGACATGGCTGACCTCGAGAAACAGCTCCAGGCTGCCGCATCGTGCCGTTTCCGCCTCATCGTGACTGACGGCGTGTTCTCTATGGACGGCAACGTCTGCCCGCTCGACAAAATCTACGAACTCGCGAACAAATACAACGCCATGGTCATGGTCGACGAGTCGCACTCGGCAGGTGTCGTAGGACGTACGGGACGCGGCGTGACCGAACTCCACAACCTGCGCGGTAAAATCGAGATACTCACAGGCACGCTCGGCAAGGCTTTCGGCGGCGCAGTGGGCGGATTTACCACAGGTAAGAAAGAAATCATCGACATGCTCCGCCAGCGTTCACGCCCGTACCTCTTCTCGAACTCTCTGCCTCCGATGGTCGTTGCCGCCGGCATAAAGATGTTCCAGATGATGGACGAGACCAATGAGCTTCAGGACAAGCTCCACGCGAACACGGACTATTTCCGCGACAAGATGATTGCCGCAGGGTTCGACATAAAACCCACACAGTCAGCTATCTGTGCCGTAATGCTCTACGATGCGAAACTCTCGCAGCAGATGGCAGACCGCCTGCAAGAAGAGGGCATCTACGTGACGGGCTTCTTCTATCCGGTTGTGCCGAAAGGCGAGGCGCGCATCCGCGTACAGATTTCCGCCGCTCATGAGAGAGAGCATCTTGACAAGTGCATCGCCGCATTCGTCAAGATAGGCAAGGAGCTCGGCGTTATAAAATAAAGAAAAATGGCATCGTGGCAGGGCTGTGATTTCCAGTCCTGCCGCTTGCCTGGCATATAAATACAACATTTGACAAACAAACAAATCCTTTCAAAGTCATGAAAGCGTTAGTAAAGAAACAGCCGGGGAAAGGCATCTGGATGGAGGATGTTCCCGTACCTGAAGTCGGTATAAACGACGTACTTATCAAAATAAAGAAGACAGCCATCTGCGGCACAGACCTCCACATATACAAATGGGACGAGTGGTCACAGAACACAATCAAGACCCCGATGACCATAGGCCACGAATATGTCGGCACAGTGGTTGAAGTAGGCGCGGGAGTGCGCAATGTCAAAGTGGGCGAACGCGTGACCGGCGAAGGCCACATAGCCTGCGGCCATTGCCGCAACTGCCGCCGTGGGAAGATGCACATCTGTGAAAACAGCATCGGCGTGGGAGTCAACCGCAACGGCGCATTCGCCGAGTATCTCTGCATACCGGAAAGCAATGTGGTGAAACTCGAAGACGGCATATCCGATGACCTCGCGGCCATCATGGACCCATTCGGCAACGCTACGCATACGGCATGCTCATTCCCTGTACTCGGCGAGGATGTGCTCATCACAGGTGCGGGTCTCATAGGCACTATGGCGACAGGCATCTGCAAGTTTGCAGGGGCGCGTCATGTCGTTGTGACAGACCTTAACGACTACCGCCTCGACATTGCCAAGCGCATGGGAGCAACAGTGACGGTCAACGCCTCGAAAGGCGAGACAGTGCAGCAGGCCATGGACAAGCTCGGCATCAAGGGCTTCGACGTAGGACTGGAGATGTCAGGCTCGCCCGTAGCATTCCGCGACATGATTTCGCACATGTACAAAGGCTCGAACATAGCCCAGCTCGGCATCCTGCCCCCGACCACTACGGTCAACTGGGACGACATAATTTTCAACGCCATAACCATCAAGGGCATATATGGCCGCGAGATGTGGGAGACCTGGTACAAGATGAAACAGATGATACTTTCCGGCCTCGACCTTACACCGGTCATCACACACCATTTCGATGTGGACGACTTCCAGAAAGGTTTCGATGTAATGGAGAGCGGACTCTGCGGCAAGGTCATACTCAACTGGGAGAAATAAGACTGAGCTTCATAAAGCCAAAAAGGGCTGATGACCCACTGCGGGTCATCAGCCCTTTGTCTTTATACTGCTGTCAAGAGGTCACACATCTGATGCCGCATTCCTCAATGTCAGCGGCGCATAACCTTGTATGTATCACCGTCTAAGGTAAGCAGATATACTCCGGGATGCGGGAGCGGTATGTCAACAGGTGCGCCGGAGTAGAGGGTGAGGCCGGTTACGGTGCGCAGTTCCATCAGTCGGCAGCCGGGGCAGCGGACGCGGAGCGTGCCGTCGGGCGTGACCCATGCGGCGCAGCCGTCATCGTCGGCTGGGCTGTGTCCTGTGCCGTCCTCACGGAAGAGGGCGGTGAGGAGGGTGTCGCACGTGACGGTGAGCGTCAGCGGGTTGTCCGTGAACGTGAGGCCGTGGTTGTCCTCCCAGCGGGTGAAGGCGTAGCCCTCACGGGGTGTGGCTGTGAGTGTGGCGGCAGTGCCTTCGGGGTATCGTCCCGCTCCTGAGACCGTGCCCGTCGCGCTGTCGCAGAGGAGGGTGACGGCGAAGGTGTCGGGGGTATATGGTGCGAAGTGGGCTGTCAGCACGGTGTCACGGGTTACGGTTATGTCACGAGGGTTGGCGGTCACGCTGTCGCTCCAGAGGGTGAAACGGTAGCCTGAGAGGGGCGTGGCGGTTATGGTGACAGTGTCGCCGTGGCGGGCGTAGGCTGTCGTGGGCGAGACAGAGCCCATTGCGGGGTCGGCGGAGAGGACTGTGAGGGTGAGCAGGTCGCCAGACTCAATATTGAGGAAGTCGCGCCATACGGGGGCGGCGCGGTACTTGCCGATGGATGGTGCGGGGACTATGAGGCGGCATGAGGACTTGTCCACTCCGGAGAATACGCTTTCATCGACGGGTATCGGGTCGAGGACCGGCACTTCTATCTCGGAGAGTGAGACGCAGCCGGAGAATGCGTAGTTTCCTATAGAGTCAATGGACGTGGGGAGTTTGACGGAGCGGAGCGATGTGCAGCCGTCGCAGATGTGTGCTCTTATGGTCTTGAGGCGTGTCTGGGCGGAGATGTCGAGGGAGTCGAGGGAGGTGCAGAGGCGGAAAGCTCCTTCTCCTATGTGGCTGATGACAGAGCCGAGGAAGCGGACGCTGTCGATCTTATGACAACTATCAAACGCAGCAGCTTCAATGACAGAAAGCTCAACAGGCAATTCGATGCCTCGCAGGTTAGAACCCCAAAAACAATCCTTTGGAATGATACTAACCTGAGTGCTTCCGAAGTTTTCTGCTGTTTCAAGAGGCGAATGACAGAAGGCAGATTCACCGAGATAACGAAGCCCATGATTGAACACGAAATGCCTTATTACATCTATCGCATAAACTGCTGTATCAAGCTGGCTTTCACTGCCTGTATAGCCTAATTTTCTCGCAAAGGCACGTTCGTTGACAGAGTCAGCGACCTCTGGGAATATGTATCTGTCTTTTCTCAATGAATAGGGTATGGTGTAGATGGTCTTGCCGCTCTTTGAGCAAAGCACTCCGCTGTCGGATTTGAAAAAGGGATTGTCTATGGCAACAGATATGCTTTCCAACCAATAGTTATCAAAGACAAAAGTGGGGTCGATGTATCTGACTTTAGATGGGATATGCAGAGTTTTGAATGTGCTGCGCGCAAAGCAGTACTGGCCGATGTGTTCAAGCGAGCCAGGCAAGTCTATACCTATGAGACGAGTACAAAGAGCAAAAGTGTATCCATCAAAAAAACGCACGGTTTCAGGCAACTTTATATTTTCAAGCCAATAACATTGTTCAAACGTACCTTGAAGAAGGTGTTGATTCCATAGCAGAGAATCAATGGCCGTAGTGCTTAAATCTACCTCCACAAGAGCGTAGCAGCTCTGGAAGCTCTCTATATCAATGTCCGTAGTTCCGGAGGAGAAGAGCCGCTTTATGCCAAGATAACGACTCCCTTTCTCGTCATATCCCTCAGTGCTGCATAAGGCATAGAACTCAGCGGCATAATTGAGGTTGGGAGGCAGAATCAGGGTGTCTATGTCAGTGCAGCCTGTCCAAGTGGCAGACATCGGGAATGTGTCTATGTGGGCGGCAAGGCTGAAGTCTATCTTGTCTATATATACATCCCTTTCGAGGTTTTCGGGATATATGCACGTATTGTCCTCCGAAATGGAGGTGACCTCGTAGTTGTGCCCGCCGTATGAGATTTTGTCAGGGATGAGGATGCGCGGGGCTTCCAATATCTGATATAAGGACACCTCGTATGTGGATGTACTGTCGGTCTCGGACGTGATGATGTAACGGACATTGTCATAAGTTACGGTGTCGCCGAAGGCGGGGAAAGCTAAGCCCGCGAGGAGCGGGCTTAGCAAGAGGGCTAAGGAGATGAGCTTGCGCATGGGTTGTAGATTCATGTTATATAGTTTTAGACAGTGCGTTCCAAATGTGTGGGCAAACATAATAAATATTGTCTGGATATGCAAGAGCGGGATAGACGGTTTTGTGGCTGGCGGTTGGGGTTAGTTGAGAGTACGTGTTTGGGGGGGGCGGGAGGGGGTGTATGGCGGGTGTGGAGAGGGAGAGGCTTCGGCGGGGTTTCGGAGGGACTGGCCAGAGACTTCGGCGAGAGTACGTATTTTTAACTTTCGTTTGTATTTTTGGGAACGAGGCGAGATGGAGGGGAACGGAGGTGGGAGATGCGGTGTGGAAATGGCTGTGGAGGGGGCGTGTAAGGAGTGTGTAGGGGGAGAAGCGGGGGGAATGGAAAGGGTATGGATGGGGCGGGGGTGGAAAAGAGGAAGGGGGAATGAGAAGGGGGCGGGGGTGGACAGGTGATGGCGGGGTCAGCGGGCGCAGCGGCGGATGAGTTCGGGGTGGGCGGCGAGGTATTCGGTCGCGGCCTTGTAGCCGTACTGGTAGATTTCGCGGTATTTGTCGAAGCTGAATTCGTGGAACTCGACGAGGGCGTAGCTGTCGATGAGCCAGTCGGCGGCGGCGCGTCCGGGGATGGAGTTGCTGTGCTGCATTAGGCGTATGGACCAGAGCATTACGTCTAAGGATGTGGATTTGCGGCTCTCACGGACGAAGGGGAGGACATCGACGGCTATGATGTGGTCGCACTGGGGGCGGAGGGCGCGGACGGGGAGGTTGTCGAGGACTCCGCCGTCGACGTATGTGTGTCCGCCGACGGTGCGTGTCTCGAAGATGCCGGGTATGGAGGCGGAGGCGACGACGTATTCGGCGAGGCTGTCCCCGCTGCTGATGTATTCGCTTTCGCCGCTGTCGAGGTTAGTGACGCAGACGGTGAGGCGGCGGGGGAGGCTGTCGAAAGAGTTGTGGGGGATGAGCTGGAGGAGTATCCTGTGGAGCGACTTGTGGCTGGACATTCCGGTGGTGGTGAATGCGGACTGGAGTGTGAGCAGCTTGTTTATGCGGTAGAGCTTGTCTTTCTGTACGATGGCGAGCATTTCTTTTGGGGAGTAGCCTGCGGCGTAGAGTGTGCCGATGATTGCGCCCATGCTGCTGCCGGAGATGCAGTCGGGGTGTATGCCGTGTTCTTCGAGTGCCTGAAGTACGCCGATGTGGGCGTAGCCGAGTGCTCCGCCGCCGCTGAGCGTGATGCCGATGCGGGGCTGGCGGGCGAATGAGAATGACAGGGACATGGTGATGGCTATTATTGTGAATATGTATCTGTACATCTGTCTGCGTGGGATGTTCCTTTCGTGCAAAGATAGCGAAAGGCGGGCGGAGTGCAATGGGTTTGCAAGGTTTTTCGTTGCGTTTTTTGTTGTCCGGGGCGGCGCGGGGCGGGCAAAAAGAAGAGACACCGCGCGAAACGGGGCGCGATGTCTCAAGGTGTATGTAGAGCCGCCTCTTTTACGCTTTCTTTACGATGACGGACGAGTTGTGTCCGCCGAAACCGAATGTGTTGGAGAGCGCGGCGCGGACTGTGCGCTTCTGTGCCTTGTTGAACGTGAGGTTCAGACGCGGGTCGATGTTCGGGTCGTCGTCGCCGTCCTCGTGATTGATGGTGGGCGGGACGATGTCGTTTTTCACCGCGAGCACGGATATCAGTGCTTCGAGTGCGCCCGCTGCGCCGAGCAGATGGCCAGTCATGGACTTGGTAGATGATATGTTCATCTCGTAGGCGTGGTCGCCGAAGAGTCCTTTGATGGCTTTCAGTTCGGCGATGTCGCCGAGCGGTGTCGATGTGCCGTGGGTGTTGATGTAGTCGATGTCCCCGGTGTTCATGCCGGCGTCTTCGAGTGCGTGCCTCATGGCGAGTATCGCTCCCGCGCCCTCCGGATGGGGGGCAGTGATGTGGTGAGCGTCGGCACTGAGTCCTGTTCCGGCTATTTCGGCGTAGATTTTCGCTCCGCGCGCTACGGCGTGCTCATATTCCTCGAGGATGAGGGCGGCCGAGCCTTCGCCGATGACGAAGCCGTCGCGGCTGTTGCTGAACGGGCGTGATGCCGATGCGGGGCTGTCGTTGCGCGTCGAGAGGGCTTTCATGGACGAGAAGCCGCCTACGCCGGCTACCGATACGGCAGCTTCCGCGCCGCCGGCCACGATGATGTCAGCTTTACCGAGGCGTATGTAGTTGAACGCGTCGGCGATGGCGTTGGTCGACGATGCGCAGGCCGATGTTGTTACGAAGTTGGGCCCGCGGAAACCGTACATCATGGAGATGTGGCCTGTGGATATGTCCGATATCATCTTGGGGATGAAGAACGGGCTGAATTTCGGGCCGTTTTCCTTTACTTTCTCATAGTAGGCCATCTCTTCCTCGAAGGTGCGGATGCCGCCGATGCCTACGCCGTAGATTACACCTATGCGGTCGAGGTCTTCTTTCTCAGTGTCGATGGCGGAGTCTTCGATGGCCTGTTTTGCGGCGGCGATGGCGTATTGGCAGTAAAGGTCCATCTTGCGCGCCTCTTTGGGGTCCATGTAGTCGGCTACGTTGAAGCCTTTGACTTCGCAGGCTATCTGCACCTTGAATTTCGAAGCGTCGAAATGTGTGATCATGTCGCCACCGCTAACCCCATTAACAACGCTGTCCCATAAGTCTGGGACAGTATTGCCTATGGGAGTGATTGCGCCAAGACCGGTCACAACTACTCTTTTCAATTCCATAGTATAACGTTTAGATTATTTGTTGAGCGCAGCCTCGATGTGGTTGATGGCTTCGCCAACGGTAGTGATTTTCTCTGCGTCCTCTTCAGCAATCTCGATGTTGAACTCTTTCTCGAATTCCATGATAAGTTCCACAGTATCAAGAGAATCCGCACCGAGGTCGTTTGTGAAGCTTGCGCTTTCGGTAACTTCAGACGCTTCTACACCAAGTTTGTCAACGATAATCTCTTTTACTTTGTTAGCTACTTCTGACATAGTCGTAAATTTTTAAGGTTGTTGTCTTCGTTAATTTTTGGAGTTGCAAAGAAAGGCATTTTTTCCCGTACCGCCATATTTTTCCGTGAGTTTTTTAGACTTCTTTGCACATTCGGCGGCTATTGTGCATTTTATTTGCCGGGCTGACGGTTGTGCCGAAGTGTTATTGGTTTGAGAATAAGAGGGTTGTGAAATGAGGGTTGCGATGTGAACAGATATGAGATAGTGTTGCGTTATGTAATAAAAGGGGCTGTGCGGGGCTGTTTGTGCGGGGGGAGGACGGGGAAATGAACGGGGGAACGGGCGTTTTTGGGGGAAACGGGACGAGCATATGTGCGGCGAGGGGGCTGTACGGCCGGGGAGGGCGGGGTGCGGTTGCCGCTTT
>JADIMV010000132.1 GCA_017694515.1 Candidatus Aphodosoma intestinipullorum | reverse complement strand
ATCTTTATCTCTGCATTCGGCTTGCACCGTTTTTCGCTGTAAATATGGGTCACATTTGCCTACGGCAGAAGTTTCTGCCGCTCAACAGAGTCCAAATGGAATTTGTCTCTGCTTTCGCTTAACCGAAACTTCCGTAATGGCGGAAAAAGAAAGCGGTTGGGTCATTGTTTAGATCCCCTCCGGCCTGCGGCCACCTCCCCCACGGGGGAGGACGGAAGTGAAACGTTCGTGATTTGTGTAGAGGAAATTTTTGGATACGAATAGTACTAGTTCGCAGCTTTTTATTCGATTTTCACTATCTGTTCTAAAGAAAAACGTTTTCTTTATTCTGCCAGTGTAGAATCTCGGGGATTTTATCTACATTTGTATAAAATAAGGTGAAGTGAAACAGATTAAGGAGAAGAATATGGTTTTCGGCATACGCGCCGTGATGGAGGCAATCGATGCCGGGAAGGAGATTGAAAAGGTGTTTATGCGCCGTGAGCTGGGCGGGGAGCTGGCCAAGGAGCTGGCAGACAGGCTCAGCGAGAGGCGTGTCCCTGTGCTGCGCGTGCCGATAGAGAAGCTGAACCGCATGACGATGAAGAACCATCAAGGTGTGGTGGCGTTCACATCGTCCATAGAGTATCAGAGCGTGGAGCACGTCATACCCGCGCTTTACGATGAGGGCAGGCTGCCGTTCATCGTCATGCTGGACGGGGTGACGGACGTGAGGAATTTCGGCGCGATAGCGCGTACGTGCGAGTGTGCGGGGGTCGATGCCATAGTCGTGCCGATGAAGGGCGGGGCGGCCGCCAATGCAGACGCGATAAAGACTTCGGCGGGGGCGTTGCACAAGATACCCGTCTGCCGGGAGAACAGCCTGCACAACACGGTCTCGTATCTTCAGAAGTGCGGCGTGAGGGTCATCGCGGCCAGCGAGAAGGCGGCGCACAGCTATGTGGAGGCTGACTACAGCGGACCGGTGGCGATAGTACTCGGCGCGGAAGATACGGGCATCTCGCACGATATACTCCGCATCTGCGACGATATGGTCTCTATCCCGGTCAGGGGGCAGATAGGGTCGCTCAATGTCTCGGTGGCGGGCGGCATAATCATCTATGAGGCATTAAAACAGAGGATGTGATGGAGGTGCTTTACGAGGATAACCATCTTATCATAGTCAATAAGCGCGTGGGCGAGATAGTGCAGGGGGACAAGACGGGGGATGAACCCCTGTCGGAGACAATCAAGCGTTATCTGAAGGAGAAATACGCCAAGCCGGGGAATGTGTTCTGCGGTGTCACGCACCGTCTGGACAGGCCGGTGAGCGGCGTGGTGGTGTTCGCGAAGACAGACAAGGCTCTCGGACGGATGAACCGTCTGTTTGCGGAACACGGGGTGAAGAAGATGTATTGGGCGATAGTCTGCGGCAAACCGGAAAAGGAGGAGGGGCGGCTCGAACATTATCTTGTCAGGAACGAGAAGCTGAACAAGAGCTTCGCATACGACAGAGAGAAGCCTGGGGGGAAGCGGGCGGTATTGACGTATAGGCTGCTGACAGCCGGAGACCGTTATTCCCTGCTCGAAATCAATCTCGAAACCGGGCGGCATCACCAGATAAGGAGTCAGCTGTCGGCCATAGGGCTGCCCATCAAAGGAGACCTCAAATACGGGGCGAAGCGTTCAAATCCCGACGGGGGCATATCGCTCCATGCGCGGAGCGTGGAGTTCGTCCATCCGGTATCACACGAACTTGTACGTGTGGTAGCACCTGTGCCAGAAGACAACCTGTGGCGGTTACTGACGGAAGGCGTGTGATGAGCGGTGCGCACGGCAAGCAATGAGCGAAAAGAAAGAGCCGCGCAACTGACCTGATATCAGTTGCGCGGCTCTTTCTTTGTATGGTTTGCTTATGATTATTTCTTGTTGTATCTGTCGTTGAGCATATCAACTACCTCCATGGTGATGTCGTATTGCGGAGCGGCAAAGAGGACATTTTCGTTGAATGCGTTAGTCGTCAGAATGAGATGGTACTTGCCTGTCCTGTTTATCTCGGCCAGTACGGAGTTCAGGCTGTCGCGCAGGCGTTCGCCTGTCTTCTGCT
Organism: Candidatus Aphodosoma intestinipullorum; assembly: GCA_017694515.1. Taxonomy (GTDB): domain Bacteria; phylum Bacteroidota; class Bacteroidia; order Bacteroidales; family Paludibacteraceae; genus Aphodosoma; species Aphodosoma intestinipullorum. The sequence continues at coordinate 2,578 of JADIMV010000132.1, read as the reverse complement.
GCTCATTCTGTATCTCTATGGCTTTCTGCTCCTGCAGTGCCTGCAAGTCCTGATTTTTCTGCAAGATACGGCGCTGCTCGTTTTCGGCGCGCTCGCGGCTGAGGAATGCGTTGTTTTCCAACTTGTTCTGGAACTCAGCAGCCTCGTTTTCAAGCTGGCGCATACGCTGGTTCAAGTCCAGACGCACGTCCTCCTGTTTCTTAATCAGAGCCTCGTTGGCTTCAAGAGCCAAGTCGTAGTTGGCCATCAGGGTGTCATAGTTAATAACTGCGATGGGCAGTATGGAGCCTGACTCGTAAGTGTGAACAGCGGTCGGCTCATTCTGAGGCTCAGCTGACTTTTCCCCTTTGTTTTCTGCGCAGGAGAACATCAGCGCGGCCATTGCAAATAAAAGTAGCGTTCTCTTCATATCTGTGTTCTAAGTATTTGATGCACATCTATCTTTCTCCGATGCCTGAATATATCCGGCAGAGCCGGAGTGTCACTTTTTCTTCCGAGCTTCCCTGTCCTGTGTGCTTGCGCACGTTATGCCCCTTTTCCTCATCTCCCTGTTGCTGCCGATATGTATGTCAGGAAACTTGCCTCCTTTGACAAAGATAGCCCTGAGCCCCATCGCGGCGACTCCGACAAGAAGCAGGACAAGCGTCACCAAGAGAGTGATTAACAGTGTTTTCATCATATATCAAACTATCCGCCTGCCGACAACGATATGCCCTATGCGGTTTTTCGGGTGCAAAGATACGGAAAACAAAGCAATGGACAAGCGCAAAGGGCTATTTATGCGAACATTAACTTTCTCTTCCCTCATATCGGCATAAACCCAAAACAGTCATTAGAACGTTTTTAGGGAGTTTGTGCAAGCCAGTTTTTCACCAGATATCCATTTGATATGCAACAGAGGATTTAGAGTTTTGCCTAAATCCCCTTTTGTAAACTATTTGGCTGCTTTCCAGTTTCTGGCGGTATCTTTGGATAAGATAAACTGCACCTCAGCAGAACTCCATGAACAAGTTCTGGAGGTTCTGCTTTCGGTTTGCATTATCTTTGTGTGCAGACACAAGATAGGCTACGGTTCGGCAATGACAACAAACCTGTTTGATTGTCATTGCACTCTCCTTGCACTATCTTTATACGCACTTTGCCTCAACATAGCCCGCTATGCCTTCGGGAAAGCGCCGTATTAATCTACTCACCATAAACATAGAAATCAGCTCAAATTCTAATGACCGTTTTGGGATAAAGTTACTGTGCGGTGAATGCTGCGCATCTGTGTTTAGTGTCATCAAGCAGCTACAGATTTGCCGCAGGCACTGTCCAGTGTCAGATGATGAACGGATTGACCGGGCCTACTATCTCGGCGCAGGTCATGAAAGAGGTCATGCTCACGCCGAGTATGCCGTGGAGGTTAAGGTTCTGCCCTGTGAGCAGCAGATTGCCTGCCGGTGTACGCGGGGTCAGCAGCGTGTACATCAAGTCGTTGCAGTCTTTTCTGACCCCATAGGCCGAGCCTTCGGCAGTGGCCGTATAGTCCGCGTATGAGAGCGGGGTACTTGTGTAGGCATATTTTACCGCGCTTTTCAGTCCGGGCAGATACCTCTCTGCAAAGGAGAGGCATTCACCGGCACGCTGACGTTTCATCGCTTCGTATTCCTCGCCGCGCCTCATGGGGCGTGTGCCTGCCCACTGTTCCACTTCCGTCCACGGCATAGGGGTCAGTATGTCGATGTTGCGTGTGGAGGCAGAGCCGTCTTCCGGCGGCTGGCAGCTTATCATTATGCCCTTAACCGGTGCGTCAGCCGTGCGGCGGCACAGGCGCCAAATATCGCCGGAGCCGTACATATATCTGTTGCGGTTGAAATATGGCACAGCCCCTTCGTGCAGTTCACAGTTCACGGTAAACATACCTGCCGTATTGGCCATTCTGATGATGCGGTTGCGGTATATGCGCCGTATCAGGCGGCTCTCACCGAGCAGGCGCATTGTAGCGGCGGGGTGGATGTCCGATATGAACCAGTCGGCGTGTATGCACTCCCCGTCAGCGAGCCGGACGGCTGTGAGCCTATCGCTGTCTTCGATGAAGGCCGTCGCCTCACATCCGGTCAGGACAGTGCCGCCCATGCGGCGGATGCTGTCGGCAAGGCGTTCGCCAATCTGTGCGCCTCCTCCCCGAAGCCGCCATGCGCTGGATATAAATGAGGCATTTATCTGTGCGAAAATGTAGAGCGGCAGGGTGTCAGGGTCAAGCTCCATCTTGAGCGACGCGCCAGACACGGCATCAATCACATCAGTGTCTTCAAGCAGCTCTTTCAGGAAACCGTATGCCGGACGGGCGAACAGGCTCTGTGTGTAGACATCCTCCGCAGAGCGGCGGTCGAAACTATGGACAATGTTGTCATTCACCTCTTTAAGGGTAGTCACATAGCGTTTCAGATGTTCGCGGCGGCGGGGAAAATAGTCGGCCATCCTTGCGGCGAAGTTGTCGAACCCGTTGGCGTAGAGGTATTGCCGTCCACCGATGCAGACTTCATCAAAAGCATCGCTGTCCATCCTCACCCACGGGAGATCCATCAGTCCGAAG
>JADIMV010000131.1 GCA_017694515.1 Candidatus Aphodosoma intestinipullorum | reverse complement strand
CTTGATGTAGCGCATCATCTCCGTCTCTGTGTGGTATTTCTCGAATATCTCGTGGTGGAGTGCCGGTGTCTGGCGCGTGAGTTCCGCTGGGAGTGCTATCGCGCTTATTTCGCTGAGCTGTTCAGGCATCTGCTTGCCGAGCACATCGGCAAAGAGAGCGAGCAGTTTGGCTATGCCTTCAGTCGATGTGGTCTCGTCGGTGGAGATGCCCACGATGCCGTCGGCATAGTAGCGGAGGTTGATGAGCCGCGCTTCGGCTTCCTCTTTCAGTTTCATGGCGCATACGCCTTCGGGGAGCTGGATGCGCAGGGTGTCGAAGTAGAAGTCGTTCAGCTGGCGGCAGCCCATCTTTTCAAGTTCTGCGGCTACGATAACAGCCTTGACGTGGATGTCGGTGGCTATTTCCCTGAGTCCTTCGTTGCCGTGGTATGCGGCGTAGAAGCCGGACATGATGGCAGGCAATGCCTGTGCCGTGCAGATGTTGGAGAGGGCCTTTTCACGCTTGATGTGCTGTTCGCGGCTCTGGAGCGCGAGGCGGAGTGCGGGTTTGCCGTTAGCGTCGCGGGATATGCCGACGAGGCGGCCGGGGATGAAGCGTTTGTTGTCCTCGGTCGTGGCGAAATAGCCTGCGGCGGGGCCGCCGAAGAAGAGCGGCATACCGAAACGCTGTGTTGTGCCGACGGCTATGTCAGCACCCCATTCACCGGGGGCGGTGAGCATCACGAGAGCCATGAGGTCGGCTGCAACGGTTACTTTCGCGCCGTGCGCGTGGCATTTCTCTGTGAATTCACGGTAGTCGCGTATGCGTCCGTCGCCTGCGGGGTATTGTACGATTGCTCCGAAGATGGGTGTAGAGAAGTCGAATGTCTCGAAGTCGCCGAAGAGGAGCTGGATACCCTGCGGGAGGCTGCGGGTGCGCAGCACGTCGGCTGTCTGCGGGAATATGTTGCGGTCGACGAAGAGTGTGTTTACTCCGGCTTTCTGCATTTCGCGGGAACGTATGGCGTGCATCATTGTCATGGCCTCGGCCGCTGCGGTGGCTTCGTCAAGCAGTGAGCAGTTGGCGAGAGGCAGGCCTGTGATGTCGGCTATCATGGTCTGGAAGTTGAGCAGCGCCTCGAGCCGGCCCTGCGAGATTTCGGCCTGATAGGGGGTGTATGATGTGTACCATACGGGGTTCTCGAATACGTTGCGCATGATGACTGCGGGAGTAACAGAGCCGTAGTATCCGAGGCCTATATAGTTGTCCGCCAATACGTTTTTGCGGGCGAGGCTGTGGATGTGGTTGAGGAACTCCTGTTCTGTCATTGCCTCCGGCAGGTCGAGGGGCTGTTTGAGACGTATGTTTGCCGGAATGGTCTGGTCGATGAGCTCATCGATGCTCTTGACACCGACAGTTTCCAGCATTTTCGGGAGGTCACGCTCGGTGATGCCGATGTGACGGCGAGAAAATTGGTTTGCCATGATTCTACTTTGAATTTATGATTAAGATTTTGTTTTGATATACAATACTTTACGGCACTGTGTACCGAGAGACAAAGTTACGGCTTTTCCTGTGGATTTGCAACTGTGGGCGGGAGGTTTTTTGAGCGGGCAGGAGAGCTGACGGGATGGAGGAGGTATTGATGGGGAGAGGATGGCCAGAGGCTTCGGGGGGTCTTCGGAGGAGCTTCGGCGAGAGTACGTGTTTTTAACTTTGTTTAAGCCATGGGAGCGGGGTGTGTGTGGCCGACGGGCGGATATGGATGCCAGGGAAAGGGTAAAAAGAGCCGCGCCCCCACGGATGCGGAGGCGCGGCTGAGAGGTATGCGGGCTTAGAAACTGTTTTGATTTTCCACAAACACAGTTTGCAGTCCAGTCATATTAATGAAGATATAAGTTTTCGTCTATGGATTGTGCGCCCCGCCGGCCATATTCTGCCCTTATGCCCTTGAAACAGGCCGGCTATTTTACGGACATAGGAACAGAACAGAATATGTTTCAACGGTGCATCTCAATCCATATAGACAGTAAAATCAAAACAGTTTCTGAGGAATCAGTCTGCTATTATCATGTATGGCATGAGAGCCTGTACGCCCTGCATGGACTGTGCGCGGCGGAGCGCATCGTACCATACGGCGGATGTGCCGAGGCGGCGGCTGAGTATGCGTGCCTCGATGTCGGAGTTGAGGGTCTCCATGAACTGTGTCATGAAGTCCTTTTTCTTCGGGTATTCGGCTACGCGGTAGTTGGCGAGAGAGGCCATTTCTCCAGCTATCTCGATTGCGCGGTCGAGGCCGCCAAGCTCATCGACGAGGCCGAGGCGGAGAGCGTCAGCCCCTGTCCATACGCGGCCTTCGGCTATGGCCTTTATTTCATCGGCTGTCATGCCACGTCCTTCGGCGCAGCGGCTGACGAAGAGTTCGTAGCCGTCATTGATGTGCTTCTGCATGATGGCGCGTTCGCTCTCCGTAACGGGACGGGAGATGAGGCCGAAGTCGGCGTGTTCAGCCGTTTTCACACCGTCAAAGCTTACTCCTATCTTGTCAAGCAGGCGTTCGGCGCATGGGAACATTCCGAATATGCCTATTGAGCCTGTGAGTGTGGTGGGCTGCGCCACTATGGTGTCGGCCATGCAGGACATATAGTATCCGCCGGAGGCGGCATAGTCGCCCATGGAGACGACGAGGGGCTTTTTCTCGCGCAGGCGTTTGGCGGCGTACCACATCTGCTCTGAGCCGAACGCGCTTCCGCCGGGAGAGTTGACGCGGAGGACTACGGCCTTGACTTTGTCGTTGTCGGCAAGGCGGTTAAGTTCCTTCACTATCTTTTCGGAGTCCATGTCGCCCTGCTGCCCGCCGTCGATAGCCCCAGTGGCGTAGAGTACGGCGACGGTGTTGGCTGCCGTCACGACGTTCTCGACAGCGCGGTTGAATTTGCGGTAGCCTATGAACTTCACATCGCGGCCTGTCAGGCTGTCAAGACGCTCCTCGACATCCTGACGGTAGAGCAGGCCGTGGACGAAGCCGTCGGCCAGAGCCTGCCGAGCGGGGGTCGCAATGCCGCTGCCGTCGGCAGTACGCTGCATGGGGCGGTTGCCTGCATCGGAGACCATCTGCGCCCAGATGTTGTCGGCGATGAGCTGCATCTGCTCACGGTTCGCGTCGCTCATGCTATTGCGTGTGTAGGGTTCGACGGCGGACTTGAATGTGCCGACTTTAAACACCTGCATCTCTATTCCGAGGTTGCTCAACGCCTTTTCGAAGAACATGGTCTGCATGGTTATGCCGGAGAGCGAGAGCAGGCCGTGGGGGTTGAGCCAAATAGCGTCTGCATCGGCCACAGCCCAGTATGCGCCCTGAGTGAAATTGTCGGCATAGGCGTAGACGGGCTTGCCGCTTTCCTCACGGAATTCTTTGAGCATCCCGCGTATCTCCTGTACCGATGCGGGCGACGCGGAGAGGGCTCCGCACTCGATGTATATGCCGATGATTTCATCGGCAGAGGCGGCCTTGTCTATGGCCGAACGGAGGTCGTCGAGCGACACGGAGCTTACGTCTTCGCCCATGGCGCGCATAAGCGCCTCCATCTCATCGCTCTCGGAGCGTTCGACGACAGCACCGGAGAGGTTTATCTTCATCAGCGAGCCTTCCTGTACCTTGACAGGCTTGCTTGTGGAGGCCGAGGCTATGAAGGCGGCGAATATGACCATCGAGAGAAAGGATGAAATCACCGTTACAATCAAAAAACCGACTACCGTTGCGGCAGTCATTTTCAAAAACTCTTTCATAAAAGATTGTATTACAGATTACTAAATATGTGTTCCTGTTTGTATGCGCATCATCTGCCCTTGGCGGGGACTGTGTCTCCTATCACAGAGACCAGTATGTACCAGAGTATGATGAAGGCCAGCGCGTCAATGCCAAACAGCACTACCAGCAGCACAGCACCGATGAGAAATATGTAGCGGCTGCGGTTGGCAGACCAGCGCAACGATTTTATCTTCAGGGAGAACATCGGTATGGGTGCAACCAGCAGGAAGCAGGATATGGCCACGATAAGCGGGACTGCCCAGAAATATTCCGTCATGAGGCTTTCGAACGAGCAGGCGAGACCTACCCAGAAGAGCGCATTGGCGGGGACTGCGAGGCCAAGGAACGATGTGGCCTGACGGTCGTCGATGTTGAAACGTGCGAGGCGCAGGGCGGAAAAGACGGTTACGAGCAGGCCGAAATATGGGGCGGCGGCGAACCACTCCTCAGCGGCGGGCTGCATTAGCCTGAACGCTATCACGCCGGGCAGCAGGCCGAAGCTCACCATGTCGGCAAGCGAGTCAAGCTCCTTGCCCATGGGTGAATAGGCTTTAAGCAGACGTGCGGCGAAGCCGTCGAGGAAGTCGAACAGAGCCGAGGCGAAGACGAACGCCATAGAGAGGCGGTAGTCCTCATTGTAAGCCGCGAATACACCAAGTATGCCAGAAAAGAGGTTGAGGCACGTGATGGTGTTCGGTATGTGCCGTGTAATAGATGCCATTGTCTTTACCGTTTTTAGCCGCGCACCGATTGTGCGTGTATTTGTTATAATGTGAAAAAGGGGTTGCGCCGGTCATGAGTGCAGACCGGCACAACCCCATGTTATGATATGGTCAACTGTTTCATTTGCAGCTGCCTGCGCAGCGGGGTTTCAGTTGTTTGAAGAAGTCGTTGCCCTTGTCGTCCACGAGGATGAACGCGGGGAAGTCGACTACCTCGATTTTCCATATAGCCTCCATGCCGAGTTCCGGGTACTCCACGCACTCGATGCTCTTGATGTTGTTCTGCGCGAGGATGGCGGCCGGGCCTCCGATAGAGCCGAGGTAGAACCCGCCGTGCTTCTTGCAGGCATCGGTCACCTGCTGTGAGCGGTTGCCCTTGGCGAGCATTATCATGCTGCCGCCGTGGCTCTGGAAGAGGTCAACATAGGGGTCCATGCGTCCGGCAGTGGTTGGCCCCATAGAGCCGCAAGGCATTCCGGCCGGGGTTTTGGCCGGACCGGCGTAGTATATGGGGTGGTCTTTGAGGTACTGCGGCATTGGTTCGCCACGGTCGAGACGCTCCTTGATGCGGGCGTGGGCTATGTCGCGGCCTACGATGATAGTGCCGTTGAGCGAGAGGCGCGTTGCCACGGGGTATTTCGACAGTTCTTTCAGTACCTCGGCCATCGGTCGGTTGAGGTCAATGCGCACTGCATCGCCCTCGCCTGCATTGCGCAGCTCAGCGGGGATGAGTTCGCCCGGATTGTCGTCGAGTTTCTCAATCCAGATACCGTCCTTGTTTATCTTACATTTTATATTGCGGTCAGCGGAGCAGCTTACGCCCATGCCAACGGGACACGATGCGCCGTGGCGCGGCATACGGACGATGCGTATGTCGTGCGCAAGGTATTTCCCGCCGAACTGTGCGCCGAGACCTATGCGGTTGGCTTCTTCAAGCACTTTCTTCTCCAGCTCGATGTCGCGGAAAGCGCGTCCGTACTCGTTGCCTGTCGTAGGCAGGGAGTCGTAGTAGTGAGTGGATGCGAGTTTTACAGTGAGCAGGTTCTTTTCTGCCGAAGTGCCGCCTATGCAGAAGGCTATGTGGTATGGCGGGCAGGCGGCAGTGCCGAGTGTCTTGATTTTCTCGATGAGGAACGGCACGAGCGTGTCGGGGTTGAGCAGTGCCTTGGTCTCCTGAAAGAGGTATGTCTTGTTGGCAGAGCCGCCGCCCTTTGTGACGCAGAGGAAGCGGTACTCCATGCCCTCCGTGGCCTCGATGTCTATCTGTGCAGGGAGGTTGCATTTGGTGTTCACCTCGTCGTACATGTTGAGCGGGGCGTTCTGCGAGTAGCGCAGGTTCTCTTCGGTGTATGTCTTGTAGACTCCGAGGGCGAGCGCTTCTTCGTCGCAATAGCCTGTCCAGACCTGCTGTCCTTTCTCGCCGTGGACTATGGCCGTGCCGGTGTCCTGACAGAGGGGGAGTTTTCCTTTGGCCGATATTTCGGCGTTGCGGAGGAATGTGAGCGCGACGTACTTGTCGTTGTCGCTGGCTTCGGGGTCGGCGAGTATTTTCGCCACCTGAAGGTTGTGTTCGCGGCGCAAAAGGAATGAGACATCGCGGAAGGCGGCGTTGGCCATGGCGGTCAGGCCCTCTTTCGCAACTTTAAGTACGGGAGTGCCCTCGAACTCTCCCACAGAAACATAGTCCTTCGTGAGAAGGTAATACTCCGTCTTGTCCTCACCGAGGGGGAAAAGCGGCTGATAGTGAAACTCTGCCATAATTCTTGTATCCTATTTTAGTTAGTGAATATTCTAGGTGCGGGCATTGGGAACGGGTGCAGGCTGTTGCCGACGTGCGGGCCGCTCCACATGCCTTGGTACAAAGGTACAAAGAAATCTTGTATAAAAGCGAAAAGGGGTGCAGATTATTATTTCTGTGATGTCAGTGACGGTGCTGCGAAGCGAGTGGCCTAACGCTGGCCTGCCGTTGGCCGGAACCTTGGGAGCGGTTACGGCGAGAGTACGTGTTTTTAACTTTAGTTTGCAGTCAAAGGGGAGGTGATGAGGCTGTCGCCGTCGGGTTTGTCGAGGTATTGGTTGAAATGGTCGACATCATAGTCCCAATTCGCGTTTCAGCCAGATTTTCAGTACAGGGTCAGGGATGACGGTACGGCGATGTTCAATCTCGATAAGCTCTTTTTTCACTAATGCCCGTTTGACGGCGGTGACATTGGCCGACGAACCGAGCTGATATTTCCGTAGAACCTCCTGAGATGTGAACTCGCTGTTTACACCAT